>CAILAO010000744.1 GCA_903832105.1 uncultured Pseudomonadota bacterium
AACAGAATAATTTATTGGCATCTACTTGGGATCATTACCGGAGGATTGCTCTTTCAAAATGTCATCGAGAGCTTTTCTTGTGGCTGGATTATTGTAGTAGTCTTTTGCATTTTCTATAACTCGCCGTAAGATTTCCTTGCCGACATCAGATAGATGCTCAATCTTTAAATTGCTGTTTAATAGCGTCGGCGAGAAGTCTTTCAGCAAACGACCAAAAGCGGCATTGAAAAAAGGCGAGGCGAAAACCTTGGCATGATTAAAATCAATTTCGACTTTACGGCTAGCGGCCAGCTCGGGATGAACAACATCGAAAACCTTACTCCCATCTTCAACGGTAACACAATTTTGGCCAACCATTTTAAATATATCGATCTTCATTTGACCCTCCTAAAAAAAGACGTCCGCCGTCTTTTCACTTGCATAATGATAAAGCTTGTCGTCGCATTTAAACGTAATATTAAATAATGTTCCCTGCAAAAAAGGAGTGCGCGTGGAATAGATATCGGCATTTTGACCAATTTCCGCATATCCATCGTTGCTAAAAATTTGCATTTTTCCGTTGTTTAGTTTTATAAATTCTTTCAGAATATCTAGACCAACGCCTCTTCCCATCAAGCCTGGCTTCGTCGTTGTTCCACGCAATAAAGCCCATTGTAATGCTTTTTCTGAAGCAATGCCGTCATTTTTAAAAAACCTCCGCACGTTATTTGGGATGCCTATTCCAAAATCGCAGACGGCCAGCTTCAATTCTTGACTGCCGCCATAATGCTGACCGCAAACGAAAAGGCCGACTTCAGATTGACCATGCTCAAATGCATTGGCATATAATTCCCACACGCGCCCCACAATAGCTCCGTGCAATTTCGGGCTGATGTGCGATTGCCCCCAAAGTCTGCCGAGCCAATTTTTCGATAAGTATTCAATTTGGTTCGCTGGATCTTGAAATCTTTCTTCGCGATAAGGGATGAAATCTCCAGGCTCCCACGTTTTCTCTGTTCCTCCAAAAGCCTGGATAAAACCATTTTGCGCCAAAGTTTTCTCGACCTCCGGTTTCAAAGAACTCCACTCAAAGCTAACAACACATCCGCTCTTTTGAAAGGTCCGCGCCAGTCCTCCTAAAAAAGCAATCGCATTCTGTTTAAGAAACGAGCATTTTGGAAAATCAAAAATAATTTCTTTTTCGTTTTGACCCACTAAAGTGTGTATATTAAAAAGGATCTCGAAGTCCGAAAAAGAATCTCCTAATGAGGGGATGGATATAGTGGTCATCTTTTGAGCATTATATCATTTTCGGTTAGGAGGCTATTACAAATTTTGTCTCGAAACCTTCTCCGAAGCCATTGCCGCTCCAATCCGAATCCGACGGACTGAACGTCCGATGCGAATATTCTTCTTGAGCCATTTCTCAATCTCACTTTCCCGAAAACTGACCGCGTCACACAGTTTGAAGAAAGGAATGTATTCCTGGCTACACCATGCCCGAATAGTCCAGTGGGAGACTTTTAGCTTGGCAGCGAGTTCGTCGACGGTGAGAAGTTCTTAGATCGGAAAGCACACGTCTGAACTCCAGTCACTCTCGCGCATCTCGTATGCCGTCTTCTGCTTGAAAA
>CAILAO010000745.1 GCA_903832105.1 uncultured Pseudomonadota bacterium
ACGGCATCAAAAATCAACATATCCACAAGCGACGCATAATATTTCGCCCCAAGCGTCTTGTAATAGTTTATGACCGCCCTCCATCCGCCCGCTGTCACAATTCGGCCGGTCGGAATATATGAAAATGCTTTACTTGTAAATAATTCGCACGTCGAGCAAAGCGGGCCTTTCCATTGATGCAAATCGTATTTGACGGCATGCAGTCCCATGATCTCAGCGATCTGAAATGCGTAAAACTCGGAATACGTCTCATTTCCGGCATTTGCGGCCCCAGTAGAACCGGCTTTATAAAGAATGATCTTGCCATTGAGCCGGCGCCAGCATTTCGCCAGCATGCCGCCTGTCGTCAGCTCCGGCGTAGAAGCAAACTCACTGCGTTGCGTGTCGCCATAGCCGGTATAAGCAATCAACGCTAATGTCCGGTTGAAAGGATTGTCATACAAATCATACTTATCGAACGTACCGTTAAAAGCATCATCTACAACCCAGTAGCAATCATTCAGCGACAAACCTTTGCAAATATCAATGATGCCTTTGGTGTCATTCACATTCAGCCCAAGTTTTGCCAGAAAGCTCTGCGCAAAGGCTCTATTTTTCGGAATGACTCTTCTTTTCAGCCATTTCAGCAAACCTTGATTCGTCAGTGCTAAGTCAATCGGAAAAAGAGACTGATATTGGTCATTGCGCTCGATAATTTCTACGGCTAAACCCTCGATCCCATTTGAGGCAATCTGAAATCTTATGAGCGCCGTATCGAAATGTTTTAAAACATAACTCATTTGCCTTATGCGTTCCACTTTTTAGTTCGAACCGAATCTTTCTAAAAGAGTGAATAACTACAATGAACTCCTCATATTTTATTCTTAGTGCGTTCTTGCTATCGTATGGTATCCCAATCAGGGACAGGTCGCTCTTGGATCTTTGCCATCACGTCGTTGAAACCTGACAAAATGTCTTCGTGAGCGTAATCGTTCCAATAGGTTGCAATCTTGTTACCAGTTTCCAAATTGCCAATTTCTTTTGTCAAGAGATACATCGCCAGTTGATTGATGGATACGCCCTGTACTTCGGCAATCAAGGCGATTCTCTGTTTTAAATCCGTGGGCATCCGAATCGTCAAGACACTTGCTTTAGGCATAATGTGCTCTCCATATTTTGACAAACGCACTTGGAGTCATGATGTGTAATTGTTCGAATTTCAGTTCAGCCTGTTGAAAATCTCGGATATTGCTTGTAATCAGAAAGTCACTTTGACTGGTCACCGCTAATTCAACGATCTTATTATCCTTTTCGTCCTGCAAATTCGGACGGAACAGGAAATAAATCTCAAATGGTTTGCCAATGTAGGCGATAAATCGTAAAAATTTCTCGATATCCTGTAATGATAATTGAAAATCTTTGAGTGAAGTCTCTCTGGTCAACACGTCTTGATATTCATAAAACACTGGCACAGAAAGCGCGATCCGGATTCGACGTCTTCTGACTTGTTGTAAAATAAAATATGACGCCCCAGAGGTACTCATTAATGCCTGGTATAAAATATTCGTATCCAATGTGACTAACATAGATTGAAAGTCGTCTCTCTTCTGCCATCATACGGTCTTGAAATCATATCAAATATGCCTGTAAATTGTGCTTCTTTTTCTTATCAAGAGGACGCTAACGACTCCGGTTCAAGGGCGCACAAAGGCGGGCGCAACGAACCTTGAGGAACAGCAACTAATTTTCCCGCCCGCCTTTGTGCGCCGATTACAACAGGCTTGTTAGCGTTCTCCCATCCTTCACCATTCTATTCATTTACGTTACCGTTGCTCTCCTAAAATTAATTATTTTTCTTCGCAGTAGCAATCATTCCCCTTATATCAATTAGGAAACGATCAAAATTTTCTCGCCAAGAGTATCCTGCTGGCATTAAAACAATCTTGCCATTATGATTTGAAACAACTATAGCGCTCCAACATTTCATCCTAAATAATTTATCTTTAACAAAAGCATGAATAAATAGCGTAGTTTCGGAATTAGACATGGCCTCATAAACATCAAACTGCATAACTTGACACGCATACCGTTCAGAAAATATTGCAGCGATAAAATCTTGCTCAACAAAAATGGGATTCATTTTAAATTTCTGAAAAATTAGTTTTAGTTCTTGAAGAAAACTTGGCATAGATAATCTATTAAGCCTTCTATGAAGCGAACCATCTTCTTCAATATAGTCGGTATCCTCGATTTGTATCAAGCCACATTCGACTAA
>CAILAO010000746.1 GCA_903832105.1 uncultured Pseudomonadota bacterium
CAGCAATCGAAGTCGTCATCGCTAAAAACCAGATTTTTGGCGAGCAAAACATCTTGAGAGCAAGGTGAGCCGTTCTTGTGAAGCGTCTCAGACGTCCCCTGAGCCGTCTAACAATCCACGCGCTAACATAACGAATTTTTTTAATTGAAAAAAGTAATGGAAACACCGCAGCGGCTAAACATATCAACATTGCAAAAGTCTTGCTTCCTGTTAGGACAAGGTTCTCCGGAACGGAGATAAAGCTGAGAGAAAAAAGAAATATCACAGAAAGGCATAGGAGACCGTAAAGACGACTTGCGATTAAAAGAAGACCTAGGAAGAACTTGTGCCCTGGCCTTGAACGATCCATAAGAAAAAGTCGCACCAATTCCGTGGCGGCAAGCCCTGGCAAAACATTTCCAAAAAAAAGCGACGTAAGTCTCGCCCTTAAAATCGGCAAAAATTTATAGTGTCCGCTTCCAAGGACTTTAACGCGAGTGCACTCGAAAACGTAGAAGAGCCACTCGACTAAAATTCCAAGAAATAAATACAGAATCGGAATGGAAAGCAAAATCTTTCCAATCTCCTTAAAGTCGATGACTTTGAGTAAAACCAATACGATGATAGAAAATCCGATAACACGGAGATTTGATTCGACTTTCGCCTTAATATAGGAAAACCACTTCATGCCTTGTTCGCCTCAAACGTATAAGTCATTCCTTTTACGTCATCCGTGGATGAGCTGTCGAGCAAAAATCAGCGTTTTGTATCAAATGTATCAACATGACTCGCCCAATTGCTCCCTCTTCTCAAACAACGTATCTCAACTGTCGGATTAACGTGGTTCTGAAGCGTTTGAAAAGTTGGTACCCAACTTGCATTGCATAGATATCGTTTGGATGAGTTTGGTGGTTATCAAACGGCAGCATGTTAGAAGTTGTTATGAGGATTAAAAGGAGACGCGCATGAAGGCACAGAAAGGCACAAGGATGGTCAGCATTAGCAGAGGATTTGTACTTAGTACATTTGTTACAACACTCGTCAGTTTTGGTATGTCAACATGGTTACTGGCGGCAGAAGGAAGCGTTTTACACTCTATGGACATCCCCTTAAATGTAAGCAGTGACACAATTGTGATTAAGGTTGACGGAATTCTTCCAAATAGTTGCTACAACATCTCAAAAATTGAACATGCCATGGTTACCGATGATGATGGCAGCCCTGCGATAGACATCGGCGCCAATACCTTTGTCTCGCCAGGTTACTGTCTACAATTTATAAGGCCAGTGACGGAATCGATTGTCTTTAAGGACCTTGAACCAGGCTCCTATAAAGTAAGGCTCTTTGAGGACAATAGACTACTTATCGAGAAGCAAATGACGGTATTCGAAAGTCACGAAGTAGATCCTTCCGAGTAGGATCTCCGTGACTATTAAGAGACCTCTCTTCAAAGAAAGAGGGGTAGGGGGGCGGTTATCCGCCCCTCGACTTTTTTCTCGTCGGGTTTCTTTAGCTTTTCAATGGCCCAACAATCCACACACCCTAATAAGAAAGAATTTGGTTGAGTTGTGAGAATCGACAAACTTATTTTGTTAGCGCTTTCTCTAATCGAGGGTAAGCATATCAAATCTCCCAAGCTAAACACGTCAGCCGGCATTTTTAATCAATTCTTCTTGTGAGGTTGCGATGCTCGCGCGGTCTGCACTCTGACTTGACTTCTCTCCAGCTTCCATAAAATATAGCAGTCTATCCGGCAAATCTCGAAGAATAATGTCGGGATCTAGCGCTGCAGCAAAGATATCAAAATCACCTTCTGCATAAGCCATGGTGTCTTTCCCAAAAAAAATCCTGTCTTTTTCGCCCATCGTCGATCGAAGAAATTTAGCTGCTGTCTGAAGTCTTCTTGACCTTCCCGGAGTTTCACCTAATGCGGTCGCTTTTTTATGTTCCGGGGGGCCAATCATTCCTACGAAAGCTTCTCCTACGGCTATACCAATATCTATTCCGGGGGGAGTCTCGAAAGCAGAAAAGGCTTTAGACTTGCATCGAAGCATGTCAAGCGCCGCGTTCAAAACTTCGCTGACAGCTAAACAAAGATCTTTTTCAGTCTCAACATAGCACACCATAAAAAGCTCATCAGCTATCCAATCAATATAAAAATTTCCTTTCGGGATATTTTTCATCAGAATTTTGCCTACTTCATGATAATAGTGCGAAAGAAGACCACTTATCTTTTCCCCATCGATTTTGCCGGTCAGAGCTTGATATTTTCTCCAATCACTACTCAGACAAACGCAAGGCCTCGTCATGGGAGCGAATAGTTCTGAAACTTCTTTATTTTCCCTCACTGAACGCACGACGACTTGTGCGGGAGCTATAGACAGTAGAAGTCTGATTTGTTTTAGAGAATTTCTGACGGTTGATAAAGTTGTGCTATATCTAAATACCATCGCGACTGTTAAAAGTATTGTTTGAACGGAAGAAACCAGTATCCCTTGGGGAAGATTTCTAGTCGTCCACAACATTAGGCACTCAAAACTAATATTAATCAAAGCAAATAGCCAAGCATTATAGATAGGACAAGTTATTGCAACGAAAAAGCAAAACAATTGTGTAATCGAGAGAAGGTACAGAGTATCGGCCGAATATGCTGTCGTTTGGTATGATAGAAAGATTGCGTAGTTAACGCAAACGCCTAATTGAATGATCGTTACAGCTCCCCTTATCAACGCTTTCTTTTTAACAAAAAATATGGCTGTAACTGCCGCAGTGACATCATAAATATGCACAAACATGAGTCGTATTGAGATAGATTTGGGTAAAAACAAAGGATCAAGCACAAGAGCTAAAATAGCCGAAGCTAGAATTGCACTTACGATTACAATAACGACTAAACTATCATTATATCGATTGAGTTCTGCTCGAACATACTTTAATTCATCAGAATTTGGGATAGCCCTTTTCAAACTGATGAGGTAGGAGCAATCATTTATAAACCGCTTTATCGACATAATTTTCCTTAAAAAGAGCTAAGAAGATCCGGCTTCCTCATCGGACAAGCGATCCAAAACTTTAGGTTATATTTGCAAACGATTTAAAATGTAAAAATGAAGCGTCGGAAGATCTATAAACAAACCCACCAATACTATTCGGTAAAGCTAGACCTTTGTACTTTATTTATAAATTTGAAGTAAAAATCCCGGAAAGCCTTCTATTTTCTTTAAGCGGTATTTTAGATCACCGATCAACTTAACATAAGATTCTATTTCGGGGATTGTAATAGACTGTCCAGCGACCCAGGTCCGAAAAATAGCTAGCGCAATCGGATGATAAAATTTTGGAAGACGCATTAAGCTCACAAATGATCTAGCATCTTCCAAAAGACATGCCCTATCGGCTTCAATTATCACTAAAGAACCTCCAGGCTTTAAGACCCGGATGGCTTCTTTAATGCCCAGGAGCTTATCTGTCCAATGTTTTATTGAAGCAATACTCAGCACAAAATCAAAATTACTATCGCTGAATGGAATATCTAACGCAGAACCTTTAAGAGCTGCAAAACGGTGTCCTAGAAATTTACCTCGTTCACTCGCCCTTTCTATTTGCTCTTTAGCAATGTCTATCCCTGTAACATCCCATCCGGGATTTTTTAATGCGAGACTAATTGCTATTTGACCTCCCCCGCATCCTATATCAAGAATGGAAGCATCTTCAGGTATACCTTCTAAAATTTCCAAATCTTTTTGAATGAACAACCCGAAAAAATCAATTACGGCAGGAGCTATGGCTCTATCATAAGTCCACGACTCAAACCACCTATAGGAATCTGTGACATTTCGAAGAATCATAAAAAATTAAAAAAACATGAAAATAAAATTCTAGTATTTAAAAAGCATCATACCCAACGATAATCCAGCAGAGGTGCCGAGCATCAAAACAGTGTCTCCTCTTTTTATTTTTTTTTGGATTATCGACTCATGAAGATCTATACGACAAAGATGGGAAGC
>CAILAO010000747.1 GCA_903832105.1 uncultured Pseudomonadota bacterium
CAGCTTTCAGAGCATTTTAAATCAAGGAATCGGTTTCGACGTCGACGCTGGCTGTTGCTTCATCAATCAAAATAATCCTTGCATCCAGGAGTAATGCCCGTGCCAGACAAAGGAGCTGCCGTTCTCCTTGGCTAAAGTTACGACCGTTTTCTTGCAAGGCCGTATAAATCCCTCCGGAAAGATGATTGACCCACTGTTCAAGATTGACATGCCGAAGCGCCGTCCAAACCTCATCATCAGTATAGATCCCAAATCGATCCAGGTTCTCACGAAGGGTTCCCTGGAAAAGGGTTGGATCTTGAGGAATCATTGCGATGCTTTTTCTTAAGATGTGCAAGGGAATCCCTGCAATGTCCTTCCCATCGATCGAGACGCTACCGGAAGCGACATCAATAAAACGGAACATCACTTGGAAAATCGTGCTCTTCCCAGCCCCTGTACGTCCAACGATGCCGATCTTTTTGCCAGCGGGAATCGAAAAGCTAAGCCCCTTAAGTACATCCGGCAAGTGGGGGGCGTATCTTGCGACGACACGATCAAATTCGATTGAGCCATTTTTAGGCCATTCTTCTCCAACAATTGAAGAAGAGGACGAAGGCTTTACTTGAAACTTAATGCTCTCTTCTGGAGGCACACAAGTATAAGTAAGAAGTCTTTCGACGCATGTCATTCTGGATTCGACCTCGCTAAACATCCGAATGCTCCAGTTCATCGATTCCCAGAGCTTAACGGTATAGATCAACACAAGCCCTGCTGTCCCAGCAGCAAGAAACCCTCCTTTTTGAACGGAGGCCAGCCAAACGATCACAACTCCAACGCAAAATGTCAGGACTGCACTTAGAAGCGGAATTCGAATCGAAAACCACCGGTTAACTTTGATCATCGCAAAAAACATCCTCTGGTGGTGCGCGCAAACGGCAAAGAATTTTTCGCGGAAGAAATCCTGCCTGCCGAAGCTTCTTATGACGACAAGCCCGTCCAATGTTTCTTTAAAATGCGCAAACTGCGGAGACTTTGTGATCGACGTTAACCGCTTTGTTTCACGCGAACTTGAACGATAATCGCGCTGAAGGGTATAGTAAAAAATCATAACCGGTGCCACAGCAACGAGCAGAATCGGAAAGATCAATACGATCACGAAGACAGTACCCAAGGCATTTGCGACCGAGCGAATCATGATTTCAAAAGACCACGTCAGCTCTCCTTCAACCTCGTCAACGTCGTGAGAAAATCGATTCAATATACGCCCGATTGGCGTCGAGTCAAAGAATCGGATCGTTGCTCCTAAAACTCCGTTAAAGGCGCTCTCGTGAAGATGCTTTCCCGCCATCACCGCACGCATATACCACAAAAGATAATGTCCTAAGAATACCAAGACAATAATCGCCGTAAAAATGCCATACAGCTTAAGATTCCATAGATCACCATGCACAAACGACTCCAAAAATGGTGCGAAAAAACGCCCGTCGCTTCCCCCTGACGTCTTATTCGCCCATGCTGAAAACCAGGCGTTCTGCAAAATCGGCAGCGCCATCGAAAGAAAGGCGGTGACAAATAAAAGAGGAATCACAATCGATTGTAGTCGCCGTGTTTCTCCACCTAACGCGCGGACGTAGTTAAAGTATACCGATGCTCTCACGTGACCTGTGTTTCGATCCTCATCTTCCGTCAGATGGCCGCTGATGTTGCGCTCGGGATTCTCGACGTCTTGACAGGGTGAAAAATCTTCTTTAGCGACCTGCTCCGCAAGTTCTTTTCCCTGCTCACGTGACGCAAGATGCTCTTTATAAAAAGCGTTGAACCGAGCGGACGATGTTAAAAGTTCTTCAAAATGTCCCATTGCTTCAACACGACCGTTTTCTATGAACACTACTTTTTGAAACAAGTGAAGATAGGTCAACCTATGAGTCACAACAACGCGTGTTATATCCTGCCAACGACCAAAGAAAAGTCTTTCAACTAGTATTGCCTCGGTATTCTCATCGACTGCTGAGAGTGGATCATCAAGAAGTACAATCTGGGGCTTCAGCGCCGCGATCCTGGCAAGATTCACACGAAGCTTCTGCCCCCCGGAAAGGTTGATACCGTTCTCCCCAATTTCAGTGTCAAGTCTACGCGGAAACATCGCTACGTCTTCTGTTAGCGCAGCGTCCCGTAAGACACCCTTCATGACTTCGTCGGTTTGAGGTGTGCCAAACTCAATATTTTCCCGTAGGGAGGCGTTGAGAATAAAGGCCTCTTGAGGCACATACCCGACGTTGGCTTTTTCGGACTCTTTCGCTCCAACTAATTCAACAGAACCGCTGCTGACGGGAAGTTCGCCTAAAATCGACACAAGAAGGCTCGACTTACCTGATCCTACAGGTCCCACAACCGCGACGCTTTCTCCTGGCTCAGCCGAGAAATTAATATCCCGCAACACAGGTCCTTTCGCATCGTTAAAAACAACCGAGAGATGAGCAAATGAAACGCCCAGGGGTTTCGACTCGGAAACGTCATAGATCTTATTAATGTCATTTTCGCGTTTAGTATCTTCTTTAAAGTAGCCTATGAGCCGTCCCGCGCTCACCTTTGCAGAAGAAATTTCGGCAATAAGGTGGGTAAGATGCCCCACGGGATGTTCCAACGTGGCAAACAGGGCAACACAAGGAAAAATGGTCGCGGCGTCAAGGGTATGTCCCATTAAAATGAACATCCCGAATCCCGCGAGGCCTACGAGCGTAATGCTGCTCAAATAGACAAGATGAGAAACGCCGCCTGACAGTGCGAGATTTTTTCTTTCGTTAATTTCTTTCGCGCGCAGCTCTCCAAAACGTTCTTTAATTTTCGGTTCCCATGCAAAATATTTAACAACGCGTATACCGCTCAAAACCTGAGAAATAAAACTGACACGTCGATCCCTAGCTTCTTTGAGGCGAGTGTCGAAGGTAACAAAAAGCTTCCCAAAGTACGCAGAAAGAGGAGCTATAACAGCAAGGACCGCGAGCGATCCAAACGCCGCTTTTCCAAGGAGCCAAAAGAGAAAAATGGAGGCGCCAATAATCGTTAGTACGGAATAGCACAGTTCGAGCAAAAGCCAATGAAAGCGTTTGACGGCTTCCACGTCCGTACTCATATGATTCACGAGATCGCCCACCACATGTTTCTGCCTGGCGCACTTTGAAAGCTTTAGGGAGTGCTCGTAGACGCGAATATTCAAATTGTTCCGAACAACCATCTCGGACATTAGGAGCCGGTAAAAATAGTGTTGCATGACCACCGCTGCCATCAAGCCAGCAAGTCCCAAGAACACCGCAGAGGCCATACCAAGCCATAACGACGCTTCACCGCGAATCACCGATTCTACATACTGAATTAGTTGACGAATCAAAAGCGGGGACGACATTTCCAAGCAAAAAAGAGCCACTAGCAGGCTTGCTTGAAGGGCGACACTCCTTCTGAGGATGCGAACGATGCCGAACAGGAACCCCAA
>CAILAO010000748.1 GCA_903832105.1 uncultured Pseudomonadota bacterium
GGACCTAACACCCCAAAATATCTTGTCAAATGTCCCCTTGGTGGCGGTATTATGGCGGAAAGCTTTGACAAAAGCTCTGTCGGGGAAAAGACGACGGCGCTTGTGCCGTCTGACCACGGAGTTTTCAAGGAATACTGCACTTCTCCCTGTTCATTGATGGAGAAGCGATCTGTGGCAATGAGTGGCCGCGCCACATAACGAATAAGTCTGGCAAGTTTCCACCGTTGATGCCCCTTAACAAACACGTTCGCATGAACCGAAAACCCGTGAACAGATGAACACATGGCGCCTTCGGTTGTCGGAACATCACCTACGCTTCCAAATCCTCTTCCGTATTTTTTTGTTTTGCACTTTTCACCAGCACCACTCCCAAGCGAAATTTTTCGCTCAATTGATGCCGCCATCATCACATCGAGAGGATTCCACTCATCTTGAAAAGAATCAGAAATAACGCTGCCGTCGTCGTCAGATCCAATATCCTTAAGATATCCCTTCTTTTGAAGCATCTTGATAACTTTCCCTGCGATTTTCTTTGTGACTTTGGCAACGTCGTCATCGGTCAACGGTGCGGCCGGATGAAATTTCACAGAGCCCTTGTCAGCCGTTTCATAAACGCCGTCAAGAAATACAATATGAAAATGGGGGTGCAGGTTGATCGAACTCCCCGCACGCTGAATAAATGTAACTGCGCCGGTTTCAGGGCTTTTTATCCCAGACCTCTTTGCGGTTTGTTTAAGAAAAGATGATATGGCGGATTGCGCAATTGTTAGGGTTTTATTTAAAAGGTCTCGGTTTTTTGAGACCCAAAACCGCATGGCGATGGGAAGAGAAATGACCCATTGCCTCACGTTTTCTTCAGGAAGTACCTCTTGCAAGAGATGAAGCTCGGCTTCTGCCATTCTTTTGCCGGCGCAAGAGGGGCAGAAACCTCGTTTTTTGCAAGACCACGGCAAAAGCCTTTCTTCTCTGCAGTCCGAACATTTCAGACGAACGAATCCCTCAGACAAGATTCCGCATCCAAGGAAGGCATTAAATTCATCTACAACATAATTTGGAAGAGATCTCTGTTCGCCAGCTTCCGATAAAAAGCGATCAAAATTGTCTCTGATAACCTGATACAGCACTGTTTTTTCAGGCTGATGGCGCGTATAGACTGGTGTAACAAACGTCATACACCAACGCATTACACCTATTGCATCCATGTCACCCAGTGGCATCCGAAGCCCTGCCCGACATGCCCGTGGAAGACATCTCGTTCATGTGTAGAATGTTGTTTTTAACTTAAGATGGGCACCATGATGTCGTTACATGAAATGCTTAAGGAAAAATTTGGACTTGAAAGGTTTCAAGGCTATCAACAGGCTACCTGTGAAGCTCTTATAAATGGTGAGGATGTGATTCTTATCGCCCCAACGGGAAGCGGTAAATCTCTTTGCTACCAGCTTCCTGGCCTTGTTCGAAAAGGAACAGCTCTTGTTATAAGCCCTCTTATTTCGCTGATGAACGATCAAGTGGCCAAGCTTAGAACTCTGGGTTTTAGAGCTGCCTCCTTAAATTCCGGCAACAACCATCTTTTGAACTGGCAGATTCTCATCGCTTGTTCGGAGCAAAAACTTGATTTTCTTTTTGTTACCCCGGAACGCCTCAAAGAAAAAAACTTCTCCGAAGTTCTCAGGAACACACCTGTTGCTTTGGTTGCGGTGGACGAGGCCCATTGCATTTCGGAATGGGGTCATGATTTTCGCCCTGAATATCGCCTGATAAAAAAAGGGTTATCTGTCATCACGAAAAAACCTCCAATCATTGCCCTAAGCGCCACGGCCACCCCTCACGTGCAGCAGGATATCATTGGGCAACTTGGTCTTAACGCGCCGAGAAAATTTACCGCCGGTTTTTGGCGAGAAAACATTGCAATCAAAATACTTGAGACACCTCCCGAACATCGCCTTGATCTCATCTTAGAAGTTCTGAGTACTCCCTCGGCCCGCCCCGCCATCATCTACGCTGTCTCAAGAAGAGAGTGTGAACTTTGGGCCGAGGGGCTGCGTGGTAAAATTAAAGCAGGCCTGTATCATGCCGGTCTTGAAGCTTACGAGCTGATCAAAACTCACAAATCATTTTTGAGAGGTGACATCGAAGTTCTCTCGGCAACCGCAGCGTTTGGAATGGGAATTGACACGCCTAACGTCAGGACTATCATTCATGCCGGTCTTCCCTCCTCCATTGAACAATATTCCCAAGAAATCGGAAGGGCCGGACGAGACGGAGGCCTCTCCCAAGCTATTCTTCTATATTCGCGCAGGGACCTTTACTTTCATGAAATGCTGATTGGCATGCGATACCCATCGATCAAAGTTTTGAAAGACTTCGAGGCACTCATCGACGTTCAGCCCAAAAAAATCTCCGAACTCGCCAGGCTTCTTCCACTCGAACCCAGCGAGTTTGAACGGGCCACCCAAATTCTTTTGGGTTATGGCGCGGCAAGGCGAAATGGGCAATACATCGTTAAAGCGCCTATTTCTGAATGGGAAAAGATTTATGCCGCGAGGGTTATAAAAAAGACCGAAGACGCCCTTAGGGTTTATCGGTTTTCAGAAACCGACCGTTGCCGCATGAATGAAATCTCAAAATATTTTGGTAACGACGCCCCCAACAGATCATGTAAGATTTGCGACAATTGCCTTACTCGGCACCTAAGTCTTGTTGTGTAATAGCTATCGTGTTGTGCAATAGCTGCCTTTGAAACACAACAAAGTGGGCGAGCTTGGTAACTTAATCTCAGATAAGAGCACTGCTTTTAATGCTGGATTTAAGGCACTAGAGCTTCCTTGGCGGGCGACACACATCTGCCGCCATACTCAAGGAACAATAGGGCTCATGGCAAATAACGGAAATATTGCCAAAGTCCAAGCAACTCTGAGGCAGGGAGATCGTAAAACGACTGAGGGCTATGCGAAAGCAATAGCCTGTCTTGATAAGTCCACTGTGATCAATGCGGCGAAAGTTATGGGGTTTGAGGAACACCCCGAAGAAGCGCTCGCCAGCACAATGTAAGAGCCTTAAAAAGTTAGAGACAATCATCACTTCCAACGTCACTTCCAAAATCACTTCCAGAGGATCTTTTAGACGTAATTTTAGTTTTGATTTCGGTGAGTTCAGCGGGAAGGAACGGAGAGAGAGGGAATTAGACGCCTACTCTCGCAAGGCTTTGAGAAAACAGAATAATTTTGTGATATCAATTTCTTAACATCCCGCTTCATCCCGGCTCACCACGTCAGATCCTCAACCAGGCCATCCAATCACAGACAAATCACAGACAAATGTCAATGTTCAGGCCCCCAAGGCAGCACTTGTTTTCAAATGCTGCATTGGTCACCCCGCACGGTGCAGGATGAGTTCTGATGTTGACCCAAGGAAAAGCGGCCTTGCCTTGTCATAAGATCTTTGAAGATCGACCCAATGACTTTCTCCTTCTAGATTTCGCAGGGCCAGGAAAACCCTCCAGGAAACAAGTTCCCGAAAAAATCGCCCTGTACACACCCCGAAAACCACTGGAGTTCTGGGTTGGCTGTGTGTTTTTATTTTTTTAAACAGCCTTCATTTATAACATCCTTGTTTGTATTGCACATCCTGTAACAAGTCTGGCTCACCGGGGCCGAGCACAGCGGAAGCCGATATTCCAATTCGAATTGGAGCCCGAATTGTTCAGATTGAGCGCGAACACCCCCGCATTGGTAGAATTATTCCAATTGCCGCCACGAAGGGCAGCCGCGGGGGCTCTGCA
>CAILAO010000749.1 GCA_903832105.1 uncultured Pseudomonadota bacterium
AGCCGTTTTGATTTCAAGGGATTCTCCCGCAGGCAGATTTCGTGCCGTCAAAGGTAAAAAACTGCCATCATCTTGTAGAGTACCAATTTTCAGGGTCAAAACCTCTTGTGAAGAGGTATCCGAAACGGCACCGACTGAAAGGACCGGCGATCGAATGACCTTTTGAGAAACTATTTTAGAGGTATCTTCAATGACAGCGGTCAAAATAACATCGCCTGTGCGTGTGGGCATAAAAACGACTGATGAGCTTGGAAAGATACCAATTAAGTCGGTTTTTGGAAATATCGTTCCCTCGATGGACCAAAGGGAGCTAACGAGTTCTACAAACGTGCCATCGCTTTTAAAAAGAGCCGTCTTGATTTCAAGCGCTTGTCCCGCGAGCAACGTTCGTGCGATTAACGGCGCAAAACTGCCATCATCTTGCAGAGTCACCATTTTCATGGTCAAAATATCCTGTGACGGTGTACTTGATATTTCCTCGGTGGTGGATGCGCTTTCTGTTGTGATTAATGAGAATGTGGCGTTTGTTTCTTTAGTTTTAAACGACACATCGGTCACGCTATCTGATTTTGCGGTGAAAGATAATTGTGAATTAGAAATATCTACGGTCTGTCCAGCGTCTGTAAAAATAATTACGGATAATAAAGATAAATTCACCTTAGAAGGATCAACAAAAAAAGCCACAGTCATATCTTTTTTTGCTTCGCTTGCATTAGTGACGCTACCATCTTCATAGCTGATTTTTATGTGTGTGGCCTTAAGTGCTGTTTTGCCGCTTATTTTTGAGGCGTCGAGGCTCTTGACATCAAAGGTTTCTGTGTTAATGACTACCACTTTTTCAAATGTATTGGCGTCTATGGTTATGGAACCTTCAGCGGTATCAATTTTTTTAGCATCTCCCGGCGAGACAACATCGACTGAAATGCCAGCCTTTGCTCCACGAAGGTTCCCTGAAGAAACATCGCTTCGGCAGGCAGTCAATGAGCCGGCAATGAATACTGTGGCAATAAACAGCGATATAAGATTTTGACATTTTGTTTTTCGTGACATAGAAATCATATCCCTCCGTTGACGAGTCTCGATGATTAGATTCGATCTCCCTTTAACTCTATCTCGGACAACCTGCCAAAAACTTTAGGGAAACAATTAATCCTCTAACATTTAAAGGGGTTACGTGTTGTATTTACGAGTCAAACCAATACAGTGGTGGAATATTTCGGATATTTCTTGTTGAACCTATTGAAATAATTGATATTAAAATATGATTGTATGTTAATACACCGGAAAGTAATGCGTTTTTTAATAGTTGGACTCTATAAAACTAGCCTTTTTTCATTTTGCGCGACCAAAGAAATTTCCATGGAATTTCGAGGCCTCGTTAAAATGCCCCGACAAAAGGTGGTGGGACAGTCATACCTCGTTGCCTCACGCAGCACTTCATCGACAGTGACCGATGGGATCCGGTGATACCAATCTGTTACGTCGTCTCTTCGCTGTGCTTCTTAAGATAACGTCACATCGAAAAAAATGCTGCATATTTCTTTTTGCCTATTGAATCGAGTTTAAAATGTCGTCAATTAATTGGCATGCTGATCCCGTGGCAAATTTGACAGCTAGAAATTTTTTTCCTCCTACAGCGTCAATCTAATAGTAAGACGCACCTGTTGGTAAAAAAGAATATTTACAAAAAAGTTTCAATGATCGTTAGTCTTACTCGAAGAAAGCCTTCGTCCGAAAGCGTGATGGCGTGGAACTTGCATCGTCTTTTATGAGATTTTGTGTCATGTTTCCGACATTCCGCGTCAGAAAAGCTGCCACTCAGGAAGCTGGGACAAAAACAATTCTGTTGAGGAGATTTGCAAAACATGCTGCAAAGCATTTACACGCCATTATCAGGTGCGCTTTCTCAAGAAAAAGTCCTTGAAATCATCGCCAACAACTTGGCGAATTTAAACACGGTCGGTTTTAAGGGCGACAAAGTTACGTTCAAAATGTTGGAACCGGAACCTGAAAAGAACTATCAAGAGCCCCTGCCACCCGCAAACTTCAAGGTTTCATTGGATGATGTTTATCCGTTACATGGAAACGAAACGGCTTATGTTGGTATTTCGGGGGTTCATAGGGACTTAAGCCAA
>CAILAO010000750.1 GCA_903832105.1 uncultured Pseudomonadota bacterium
CGTTGACGTAGCTCAGGATTCTATTGTTTCTCAAGAAGATTGCGGTACGACGGATGGCATCACGATCACACCACTTAGAGACGGTCCAGATGTTAAGGAAACTTTAGGTGAGCGTATTTTAGGCCGTACCTCTCTTGACGACATTGTCGATCCCGCAACAGGAAAATTTATCGTAAAGGCGGGTGAGCTTTTTGACGAAGATAAGTGTAAGCGGGTCGATGAAATCGGGCTTGAAGTTGCAAGAATCAGATCCGTCCTTATTTGCGAAGCAAAACGTGGAATATGCGGTAAATGTTACGGACGTGATTTGGCCTCGGGCCGTTTAATCAACGTCGGAGAAGCTGTTGGAGTCATCGCTGCTCAGTCGATCGGTGAACCGGGAACTCAGCTTACGATGAGAACGTTCCATTTCGGCGGAACGATCACGCATAAAATCGAGAAAAACACTGTTAGTAGCAGATTCTCTGGAAAGATTCAGTTTGTCCAAATGAGAGCAGTGAATAATCGAGAGGGCAAGCTCGTCGTTTTAGGACGCGCCGGTGAGATGCAGGTGCTTGGCCAGGATGGTAAGGTCAAGGAGACATATCCCATCGTATACGGCTCCATACTCTTTGTTAAAGAAGGTCAGAATGTTGCGGCGGGTGACAAGCTTGCTGAATGGGATCCTTTTGCTGTTCCGATTGTTGCGGAAGTTCAGGGCCGAGTGAAGTTTGTCGATATGGTCGACGGAAGATCCATGGAAGAGCGAGTTGATGACATGACATTCCTAACTCGGAAAGTTGTGACGGATGCGCGTGGACATGATTTGAAACCATGTGTTCAAATTATCGATAAAAGTGGGAAGGTCGTTCTTACCCCGAGGGGTAAGGATGCAGAATATTCGCTCCCAGTAGGTGCGATCATCTCAGTCAATGACGATGCTGAGATTTTCCCGGGTGATGTCATGGCGAAGATTCCTCGTGAAACGACAAAGACGAAGGATATCACGGGCGGTTTGCCGCGTGTCGCTGAACTCTTTGAAGCGAGAAAGCCAAAAGACATGGCGATCATGGCAGATCGTGATGGAACAATCTCGATTGGAAACGATACAAAGGGTAAGCGTAAGATTCTATTAACTGGAGAAGACGACGAAGTTAAAGAGTACCAGATTCCAAAAGGCAAGCACGTTGTTGTGACTGAGGGTGACTATGTGAGAAGGGGAGAGCCTCTTGTGGACGGTTCACCTAATCCGCATGAGATTTTGGAAGTTTTAGGCAAGGACGCTCTCGCAAGATTCCTTGTTGATGAAGTTCAAGATGTCTATCGTCTTCAAGGTGTGAAAATCAATGATAAGCATGTTGAAGTTATTGTGAGACAAATGCTTCGTCGTGTTAAGGTTGTTGATCCTGGAGATAGTCGATATCTTCCGGCAGAGCAGGTCGAACTCGCTGAACTCGAAAAAACCAACGAGAGGCTTAGGGCCGCTGATAAAAAAGAAGCAACTCACGAGCCGTTACTGTTGGGAATAACAAAAGCCTCTCTTTCGACGGATAGCTTTATTTCCGCGGCATCGTTCCAAGAAACGACCAAGGTTCTTACGGAAGCCGCTGTGAATAGTAAAGTTGACCATTTAAGAGGTCTTAAAGAAAACGTTATCATGGGGCGTCTCATTCCGGCGGGCACGGGTTCGCCTTACTATCGAGGTCTGAAGTCCTTATCAAAGGATGATGAGGTAGAAGATACTGAGGAAGCTAAGAAATCTCAAGGATCTCGAGAGGTTGTTGCTGGCAGTGTGACCGTTGGGCAGTCTGGCTAGGGTTGTTTTCTTTGAAAAAAACCATAGTTATCAACGTGTTATGTTTGCTTGACGGTGTTGTGGATGGGGTGTGGATATTCAGATGTTAATGTTGTCGATTTTTTGTGAAGTAACGCGGAGTCGAGGATTTTAAAACGAGCTTTAGTATTTGATTGCTTATTACATAAGGGTTTGATACCTAATATTCTCCAATTTAAGGTGTATTGAAGGGTGTAGAAAATGCCGACTATTAATCAGATTATTGCTAAGGGGCGAACAGTTCGTAAAGCGAAAACGAAAGCTCCGGCTCTTAAGAATTGCCCGCAAGTTCGTGGTGTTTGTCTTCGCGTTTATACAACGACACCGAAGAAGCCGAACTCCGCGTTACGTAAGGTTGCGAGGGTGCGATTGACAAACGGGATGGAGGTAACTTCTTACATCGGCGGCGAAGGACATAACCTGCAAGAGCACTCGGTTGTGTTAGTTCGCGGTGGTAAAGTCAAGGATCTTCCCGGTGTGCGTTACCATATCGTTCGTGGTTCGCTCGATACGACCGGTGTTGAAAAAAGAAGAAGATCTCGTAGTAAATACGGTTCGAAGAAGCCAAAGAGCAGTGCGCCAGCTAGCTAAGCTTTTTCTTAGATCATAAAGTTGTTTTTTTGCAATATTGCAAGGAGAGATAAATGCCTCGTCGTCGTGAAGTTCCAAAAAGACCAGTTTTGCCCGATCCAAAGTACCATAATGAGCTCATTTCGAAATTTATCAACGCAATGATGAAAGGTGGCAAAAAGCCAGCCGCCGAGAAAGCGTTGTACGGGGCAATTGATATTATCGAGAAAAAGGGGCCGGAATCCATGGCACCTTTTAAATCTGGCATCGAAGTGTTTTCTGCTGCTATTGAAAATGCAAGACCTCTCGTGGAAGTGAAATCAAGAAGAGTTGGCGGTTCTAACTACCAGGTTCCCGTCGAGGTTAGACCGGAAAGACGCCAGGCACTAGCTATGCGATGGATCATCGAATTTGCTCGTGATCGTTCTGGTAAAAGTATGAAAGAAAGACTTGCCGGAGAATTGTCTGATTGTGCAAATAAGCGCGGTGCAACCATGAAGCGCCGTGAGGACGTTCATAAGATGGCGGAAGCCAACAAAGCATTTGCCCACTTCCGTTGGTAGAATTCGAAGCTTCTTTTTGGTTGGACTTAGGATAGCAAGATACGATTATGGGCAAGCAACTAGATGTTCGTAAGCTCCGCAACATAGGTATCATGGCTCATATTGATGCCGGTAAGACGACTCTAACAGAACGCATCCTTTACTATGCAAGAAAAATCCACAAAATGGGAGAGGTCCATGAGGGTAATACCACCATGGACTGGATGGTGCAGGAGCAGGAACGTGGCATTACGATCACTGCTACGGCTATTACTTGTTTTTGGAACGATACTCCAATCAACATCATTGATACCCCCGGCCATGTCGATTTTACGATTGAAGTAGAAAGATCTCTTCGCGTGCTCGACGGTGCTGTCGCTGTTTTTGACGGAGTGAGTGGTGTCGAGCCTCAGTCGGAAACGGTTTGGCGTCAGGCTGACAAGTATCATGTTCCGCGTCTCGCCTTTATCAATAAAATGGATCGTATCGGTGCTGATTTTGAAGCTTCGGTAGATTCGATTAAGACCAAACTCAATGCTACTCCTGTGAGGTTTCAACTTCCAATTGGGGTTGAAGATGGCTTTCGAGGCGTCGTCGATTTGATACATATGAAAGCACTTGTTTGGTCTCTCAGCGATGAACAGCAAGGCGAAACTTATGACGTTGTTGATATTCCGGATGATCTAATGGACGCCGCAAAAGCAGCTCGTGAAAAGCTTGTCGAGGCTGTCGTTGTGGGGGAAGATGCACTAGTCGACAAATTTTTAAATGACGGTGAGTTTACTCCGGAAGAACTTATTCGTGGTGCACGAAAAGCCACAATAGGTCTCCAAATAGTACCTGTTTTCTGCGGTAGTGCCTTTAGAAATAAGGGTGTTCAACCTGTTTTGGATGCGGTGATTCACTATCTTCCATCTCCCTTTGATTTGCCCGATATAGCGGCACTTAGCGGTGACAAAGATGAGAAACCTATTACAGTAAAGCGTTTGATCGAAGGACCGATGGCGGGGATGATTTTTAAAATTATGAGTGATCCGTTTGTGGGTCAGATCGCCTACGCCAGGCTTTATTCGGGCGTTCTAGAGAATGGTATGACCGTTCTTAATAACAGGACAGGAAAAAGGGAACGCGTCTCCAAGATTTTGCGCATGCATGCTAATCAACGGGAAGAGATTCAAGAGATCGAAGCAGGTGATATTTGTGCGTTAGCGGGATTGAGACTGGTTGCAACTGG
Organism: uncultured Pseudomonadota bacterium; assembly: GCA_903832105.1. Classification (GTDB taxonomy): domain Bacteria; phylum Bdellovibrionota_B; class Oligoflexia; order Oligoflexales; family CAILAO01; genus CAILAO01. The sequence goes on from CAILAO010000750.1 coordinate 4,160, forward strand.
TGACACGATTTCAGACCAAAAACATCCCGTTAGGTTTGAGTCTCTCGTGTTTCCTGAACCTGTTATTTCGCGCGCGATTGAGCCGCGAACCCAAGTTGATAGCGAAAAATTGTCATCAGCTCTCGATCGTCTTATGAAGGAAGATCCCTCGTTTCGCGTAACATTTGATAGTGAGACAGGGCAAATGTTGATTCATGGAATGGGTGAGCTACATTTAGATATACTGGTTGATAGATTAAAAACGGAGTTTCGTGTAAATGCTAATGTGGGATCGCCTCAGGTTGCTTATAGAGAAACAATTACAGCAACGGTCACAGAAGAAGAGCGGTATGAAAGAGAAGGTACGGGGCTTAATCAGTTTGCGCATGTGGTGATCGAGATTGTACCAGCCGACTCAAAATCGCTTTTAACCTTCGTTAATGGGGCTCGCGAGGACCAAGTTCCCAAAGCATTTGTTCATGGGGTACAAAAAGGTCTTAACGAAAGTATGCAAGCTGGTCCAATCGCTGGCTTCCCTGTCGTTGGTGTGAAGGCTGTGCTCAAGGGTGGCAGCTTTAATCCTGATACATCCGATGAAAATTCCTTTAAGGTTGCCGCAGCTCTGGCCTTAAGAGCAGCTTTTAGGAAAGCGGCACCGATTTTGCTTGAGCCAGTCATGAGGCTTGAAGTCCTCGCTCCAGATACATATGTATCGAGTGTCATCACGGATCTTAACTCCAGACGCGCGAAGATTAACAATGTATCTTTAAAGGGACATCTTCAGATGATTGAAGCTACGGCGCCTTTATCGAATATGTTTGGATATTCGACCGATCTACGGTCGGCCTCTCAAGGCAGGGCGACCTATACTATGCAGTTTTCTTGCTATGAGCCGGTAACCAAGTCGGTCTTTGAGAAGATTACTGGTGTCCAAGGATCTTGATTTGTTAGCTTTATTGGCTATTAAAATCGTATCCCGAAGCTGCTGTAGCGGCCTCGGGGATCGCGGGATTTCAAGAGATCACTTCGCTGCGCTAGGGATCGCTTCTGTTGAAAAATACTTTTTTAGTAGAGGCTTGTTATTAATTTTTTTCATAAGTTTTTGTTGACAGTATTGTGCGATAAAAATACAAATGAAGAGTGCCTCTGAGGGGTTATAGCTCAGTTGGTTAGAGCGCCACGTTGACATCGTGGAGGCCTCCTGTTCGAGTCAGGATAACCCCATTCTCCTTGATGCTGGACGAACTCCGGACCTTGGGTTCTTATCACTTCATGGTGGCAACACCAGTAAATCCGGTTCTTATCACTTCATGGTGGCAACACCAGTAAATCCATC
>CAILAO010000751.1 GCA_903832105.1 uncultured Pseudomonadota bacterium
GCGCGTCGGGTATCTAGTACATTTCGGCGTATACGCCCGTTCAGGTCTTCTTCCTCGGCAATGGATGCCAGTATGATGGCCGCTTCGTCATCGGTGATATGTGATCTGAGTACTTGTTTGCCAACGATACCGAGATCTGCATAAACATCTTCCAGTGCATTGGCGGAATATTCCACATCTGCAGCATATAGGTCGAGTAATACGTCTTTTGCTTCAGATACATAGCCAGATTGTGCCCGTGCGCGCAGGCGTTGTAGACGAAAAACGGGAAGCTCTTCACTGCGTACGGAGAAAAGTGTGCCCTTATGCAAAATAAATGCAACGGCAACGTTACGCGATTCATCTTCCCTGTCGAGCAGGAAGTCAGAATGCAGATGGACTTCATCACCTTCTTCGATATAAAAACGGGCGCTGGTTTCCAGGTCAGTCAATTCCTTAGGGTTAGGCAGATCTACCTCAAACAACTCTCGCGCCCAGGCGATTTGCTCATCATCGGGTGCAACTAAATCTATCCAGATCGGCGTTGCTTTTGCAAGATCATTACGGCTAGCGATGGGAATTTGTCTTAAACGTCCTTCATGTAAGTCGAAGACCCGAATTGTTGTACTACGATCCTGCGGTTTCGCTTCTGCAACAAGCTCAGAACGAATGTCATCAGAAATGACGAGTAGTATTTCTTCTTTTCGTTCTTCGGATATGAGTTGCCAGATAATTTCACGATCATCAGTTGATACTGCTTCGAGTATGTTAGAAACGGCTTTGGTGTCGTGCTGCTCAAGTCGGGTTTGTAACTCTACTAGGTTTTGCTTGTGAGCCAGCGTTTCAATGAGTTTGTGTTTGTGCAGGAGTCGATTCACCTGCCACAGGTTTTTCTGGGTGGAAGTCGGGTCTTCGTTGGTATCGATTGCCTGCATGATTGAGCCCATTCATGAATTTGCCGCGATTCTAGCCTAATTGACTAAAAAGAGATTAAAAAAATATATTTTGACGGAAATAGCTTGTTCGAAATTAAGTGCGAACAATGTTGTAACTTTTAATATGTTTTTGTATCCTCGTACTTGTCCGGATTCCTGAGGCTCGCCGTTTAGTGGCTGTTATGTGAAATGCCAAGGATAAGCAGATAAGAAAGTGATATGAATCTGTAATTCAGCGCAGTGTAGAGCCAAAATGAGTCATATGCTGTTATTTAAACTATCATGTCTAGCCTAAAAAGGGGGCAGACTTTTGCCATATTTGTTGCATGTTGATTTTGTCCCGCTGATTATTTTGTCTTATAAGCCAGGGTTGACATTGTTTGCGAGGATGCCGTTGGTACGTGGCTGTGCTGTATTGATGGGTACCCCGTATTTTTTGCGTAATATTTTAATATAGAGACGAAACGCTTATTAGGTTGAAATTCTTGTTTCAGAAGTATATCGTGCTACACCGATTTTCGGTTGCAGCGCATTATTTGAGGTTGCGTTAAGCATGATATGGTTACGAAAACTTAAGCCGGTACAGAGGATTGCGCTGCTGATTGTGCTGTCGCTGCACGGCGCGGGTTTGTATGGTCTGTGGCGTTATCGGATGATCCCTCCGCAGGATGAGAGCGTAACGCTGATAGCGAATCTTATCAATACACCCGTTTCCGATAAACCTAAACTGGTCGACCCGCCCAAGCTCAGGCTTCGGCCCATTGTACCGGCTGACCCTATTCCTTTAGCTGTGCAGATGGAAGTTGTTAAACCCAACGAAGCAGTCGCTTATGTGTTAGCTGTGCCATTACCCTCGCCATCCACGCCTGAGCCACCCCAGGATCAGCCTCAGGTGGTGGCGCTGTCTGGCGAATTGTCGGTGAGTTGCCCTGATCGTTCGCCGCCTGTTTACCCCACATTGTCGATGCGTCTTAATGAGCAGGGGCGAGTGGTATTGCGGGTAGAGTTGGGCGTGGATGGTCGCATTAGCAA
>CAILAO010000752.1 GCA_903832105.1 uncultured Pseudomonadota bacterium
ATCATAATTTCATGACAGTTTGTTTTTTAATGACCCTCCACACGGAAGAATTTTTTTGCCAGTGGAGGGATCGCGTTCTACGAGGTTGAGCTAAGGACGCTGGTAGGCCCTTCTGAAGTCTAGGGTAAGAAGCGTTTTTATCTCATGCTGTTTTCAAATTTTTTACCATGGAGATTTGAACAATGAATCAGTCGCCCAGTCAACACACCGGCGTAACAGGGACGTTCTCTTCTCAAGCCGCACCGCAAACGAATCCGTTTTCGGCGGACTTAAGAGAAGAGTTCACGAGTAATTTCGGAACGAACACTAATGCGGTTTCGCAGATCTTTAAGGAAGGTGGTTTCGTTTCGCAAAGCAAAACAAAGTATATTATTGCTGCTGCGGTCGGTGCGGTTGTGATAGGAATTGTGGCTTATTTAGCCCTGTCTTCAGGGAGTAGCGAAGACGAAGGAAAAGTGGATGATCAGGTAGCAGAAGAGGGGACTGCCGAAGACAGTGGAGCTGCGGCGAGTGAAGAAAACGCTGACAACTCGGCGAACAGCGCGGAAAATACCGCGACGACTGAGCAGGCTGCTGATCCCGCAGCTGCGGGGGCACCAGCAAGTGCCGGTTCCGGAGCGGTTGGAGCGCCAGCACTAACTTCGCCGAATGATGGCGCTAGTCAAACGTATAATGAATTGGAAGGCCCACTCTCGTTCACATGGTCAGGCGGACCTGGAGGCGCGATTGTCTTCTCAAGATCTTCGACGATGCAACCGGAGATCAGAAGGGTAAACCTGAAAGGAAATTCGTATTCCTTCTACCATCCATATCCAGGCAAGTGGTATTGGAAAGTCGAGAACAGCGCGGGAGCAAGCGAGGTTCGCTCGTTTAGAATTGAGGCGCCGGCGCGTAGAAATGTGGCCATCATGGCACCGACAGCAAGTGCTCAGATCGCGGGTAACGGAGGCCCGGTTTCTTGGCAGGGCGACAGTTATGTCGCTTTCTATCGGGTGGAACTCAGCAATAACGGTGGTTGGGCGAGTCCTCAATACCGGTTTGCAACGTCCGGGACTACTGTCAATCTTCAGAATGTGGCCGCTGGTCAATATCAATTAAGAGTTGGGGCGTTTTCTGAAGTCGCAGGAAGATGGGAGTACACTCAGCCAATCCCGGTCACTGTACAGTAAAGACAGTAAAGATCTAGATCGGTTTTGAATTAAAAATCTCATGGTATTTTTGTTAACTAAAAGGCCCGCTCACGAGCGGGCTTTTTTTTTGCTTTTTCAATACGTCTGTAGTTTTTTGCGCACTCCACAAAAAAAAAACTACAAATAATGCCTAGCTTAGTTGCAAATTGGCTAGCTGATCTGCGATAATTATAGAAACAGCCAAGGTTCAACTTTTTAAGGTTGGTCGAGAGACCTTACCGGAGGGGGTTTTTATGAAGAAGATGTTGGTCGTTATTCTCCCGTTTTTCACAGCATGCTCGATGATTAGTGAAAAATCTGCCTTGCAAAAGGCAAACATTCAAAGTGATGGAAACAGTTATGTATCCTTCGTAGAAGATAACGACCTATGGAAAGAAGATGATATTAACGCCAAAAGCGGCATTACAAAAGAAGTATTCGAGAAGGTTATCGCAGCGGGTTTAAAAATTTATAAGCCCATTGCAACCGCCAACAATGAGAGTCTCTCAATCAAAAATAATTGGGACGACGCCACGGTGAATGCGAATTGCAGCCGTTATTTCGGGTCTGTGACGATCAACATGTATGGCGGCCTCGCACGACGCGAAGAAGTCAATATGGAGGGGTTTGCTTTAGTACTCTGTCATGAATTAGGACATGCCTACGGCGGAAGACCCTATATTTCTGATTGGCAAAAAATGTCTGCCGAAGGTCAATCGGACTACTATGGGACACACGATTGTCTAAGGAAAGTGTTGCCGACGTTGTGGGCTGAAGAAGGAAAAGAAGATGGGTTTGTCGAGGCATATCCTGAGACAAAATGCGCCGAGGTCTTTGGGGCAAATTCTGCGGATTATGCAATGTGTCTGAGACAGCTCTCTGGATCGCAAAGCCTAGGAAATTTGCTGGCCGCAATAAAGCAAGAGCCGGTTCCAAGCTTCGAAACTCCGGATCAAACGGTTGTCGAGGAAACAAATCTGTCCTATCCGGCAACAATTCAATGCCGCGTGGATACCTATCATAATGGCACATTGAACATGGATCGACCAAAGTGCTGGTTTAAAGACTGATTTTTACCTGTTAATCTTTGGGGGCATCATATAGTTTTTGATCTAGGATTTTAATTGTATGGTGTCCTTTAGACCGAATCCGGTTACTAAGGCGTGTCCTGAATGGCACTGGGTTAAGGTTGAAATCCTTGAAAGACTTAGACTTAATCATTATCGTAATCTTATGGTTTCAACGTGATCTCTTTCGGAAGACTTTTCCTTGATCAGCTACACTTCGCCGTATTTCTCGTAGAAGTTTTGGCGAAAAAGATCAACGTTTCAAGAAAGAGATCACGTCGAAGTCTCAAGTTTTAAGTCTATGTCTATGATGACGTATACGTTATTCCAGTTCTATTCAGGACACTAAATCCCCACCAAAAAATCTCTAACAACCGAAGAAGCAAGTTTTTCAGATATTCTTTGGAAGCTTGTGTTTGTGGCTTCTTCGAAGCGAACGAAGTGATTGGTTTGTGGAGTGATTTTTTCAGCCCTAAAGCTGGTCATTTTATCGGTGATAGGGTAGGTCTTGCGCATAAGTAAAACTTTTGTTTTGAGATTCCATATCTCAATGACAACATTAGCACTAAGGAGTTCATGCGTTGACCACTCACCGGCTTCCGTTAGGATTCTGAAATCTTCCGGGCGGGGTGGAGATTCGCTTTTTTCAAACACCTCAGGGTCCTTATTGGTTTTCCCGACCCCCGGTTCCCCAGTTGGTGTGAGAGAAGCTGAAGTAATATGAGCCCTTAGAAGAGCATCGGCCTCGGATTGAGGAGCAAGACGGAGACGTCCATCAGAGGCAAAGGCATTTTGGAGATTTTCCCAAAGAATCTCGTGTGGTAGAACTTCCTGACTGGTATCATAGATGGCTTCGATCGCAATGGTTTTGATATTTGAAGGGGGGATGGCATGGGGGTTAGTGAAGCGATAAACGCAGCCCTGGAAAGTTAGTATCGACACGGGTAGCAAACTTAAGAGCAGTGCATAGC
>CAILAO010000753.1 GCA_903832105.1 uncultured Pseudomonadota bacterium
CGGTTTGGGAAATTGAGGCCAGATGAGTTTCATTCAGGGCTTTTGACTCGAATTCAAACCGAGCAACTTGGAAATGGACTTGCTGTTGGAACCGTTAATCACAAAATCGAAACCATCAAAGCGATTTTTAGCTTTTCGTATCAAAACCACCGTATTCCATTTAATCCTACAACTGGCTTCAAGAAATTGAAGCCAGGAAAAAAGAAAATGGAATTCTGGGAAGAGTGGGAAGCTGAGAAATTTCTATCGTTCGCGGACAAAAAGTATCCGAGAGGAAGTGCCAAGCGATGGATCTATACCATATACCTGACGGCCATTAATACGGGTATGAGAGCGGGTGAGCTTTGGGGTCTCCAACCAAGGGATATCGTACAAAGTGGGGAAATCATTCGAGTGACTCGTCAATTTGAAAGGGTTACGCGAAGTTTTAGGTTTCCAAAAGGTGCTAAAGAACGAGATGTCCCCTGTAATCAGACCCTTCTTATGGAACTTCAGGATTTGATATCCAGAAGCAATATTTCGAGTGAAAGCACCATTTTTTCGGGTGATGGTGGCGAGCCTATTTGCCACGAAAATTTTGTTCCAAGGTGTTTTAAAAGAGATGTTGCCGATGCTCAGGTAAAGGACATCAGATTTCATGATTTAAGGCACACCGCGTTTACACTCATGCTGGCCAAGGGTCTTGACGTCAAAACGGTACAGGCAATCGCCGGGCATGAGTCAATTACGACCACCATGATTTATGTTCATTTATTAAAAGACGGTATTAAACTCGCTGCGAGAATGTTCTCAATAACTCCTCGAAACAATAATCCTCTACCTGAGGCCGCAGGTTCTTCTCGTCTATCACTTGTGCAATAGCACGGAGATCAACGCATAAAAAACGCTCAATGACACACAAATGTGTGTCATGACTTCCGTGCCTAGTACCTGGAGATCAAACACCTCTTTTTTTGCGGTGTGTCAACGGTGGTACATCGGACGAAAAAAGCCCATTTTCAGGGCTTTTTAAATTTCTAATTTTTCTTGGAGAAACAGCGAGTTAGATTTGGTAGCGGGGGTCGGATTTGAACCGACGATCTCCGGGTTATGAGGGCTTTACAGAGGTTTAGGTAAGTCGTGAGTTATGTTAGTTTTTTTACAATAATAACAGATGATTAGTTGTGGTTTTGAATGTGGGATTTTGAGGTCAAATACGGTTAATTTCGGGAAGCGGTAGACCATCGGTAGACCATCGGGGATGTGATTTTTGGCGTATTTCCCTGGTTAGTTCCTATCGTGGGATTTGAAATAAGTGGTTTATGTATTTCTCGAATCACAAGTATTTCTTGTGCCCTTGGATATAAAGCAAACTATGTGTCCGCAGAGAATTTACCTTCGAAAGTAAAATTCAAAGCGCCGTTATATCTTATTATATTTATTGATATAAAAATTTTATGTAAACTTAATTAATAAATATTCCGATAATTAAGTTGACAGCACTCGAAGCAATTAGATATTCTCCCGAAAGGGGGTTAGCATGGCAAGAATTTCGACAGCTCTTCAAATTGACGGCACTGTTCTGAAAAGAATAGTCGAAGATATTGGTACTGTGGAATCTGTAGCTCAATGTCTAGGAGTGTCTAGACAGATTCTTTCGTCATGGTTCTCAGAGAATAAGATACCTCCAAGACGGTTGGTTGATTTGACCCGGACCTTAAGTCTTTCTTCACAGCAAATTAGAGCATTGTCTGCAAAAAAGAGGATGAATATTTACTTCCGGACACTTCGTAATGCGGATGTTTCGGGAGAGACCAGATACATAATTGAAGAGTCAGCCAGAACTTTTTTTGTTTTAGACGATCTGGCTGAAGATCCTGGAAAGACTGAACTCTCATATCCTAGAATTGCTGGAATCTCTGACGCCAATGATGTTGCTTTGGTTGCTTCTAAGATAGAAAAGGTCTTGGGCGTGACAAAATACCCGCGCACTTTAGAACAGATAGTACTGTCTCTTAGGCGTCTGGGGATCCCTGTGATATTTTACCGCTTTGAAGAGGCGTGGAAAAAGGAGAATGTCCGAGCTTTTACTGCTGAGCAAAACAAAAGACACATTGTCTTCATTGATGCGATGTTGCCGTATGAAGATGCTCTCTGGCATGTTGTCCATGAGTTTTGTCATTTGGCTGTGAAAGAAGTGGCCCATTCCGCGAAAACTGAAAAACTGGTAACTTCCATAGCCAATGAGATTCTTACGCCCACAGATTTTATAAGGGACGTTCAACCTAAGGTTACAGAACTAGTCTCTCAGAAAATGTTTCCACCTCTAGTCCGCATGATTGAAGAAGCGGCATCTTTCTTGGGTGTGAGTTTTGAAGGGTTTGTTCGTGCCCTTCAGGACGCTTCAGTGATAAAAAAGAATTCTCCTTCCCAACGTTACCTCTATGGTACGATTCAGAAGAAAAAGCAGTCCCAGCGCCTATCACTCGAAGACCTAGTGTTTCCTAAACAAGAACGAGTAAAATATTGGACGGTAAATTTAAGTGAACCATCAAAGGCATATATATTGAGGTTGGGGGCTCTTGTGCGAGAAGGTGTGTTGAGTGGTCAACTTTCATTGGGCAGAGCTGCAGAGCTTTTAGGATTGGACCCCCTAGAAATGTCGGAGCTTGCTCGTAATTGGACAGAAGAAAATGAAACCAAGGTTGCTAGCTGATACCTGCTCAGCGATTAAGCTTGCCGTTTTTGACAATAAGTGCTTCCAGAAAGGAAAACTGACGTGTGGCGATGTTATCATTCATCCGTTGGTCCATAAGCAGATCCGAACTTTATCCCCCGAGAAAAAAACTCGGCTTAACGAAGAGCTGAAAGTGCTCAGTTCCATCAGAGCTGAACCTAACCTTACTCAATCTGGCGAGGTCTTTGCTGGGATTGAAGAGACCGTCCGGCTCGTTGAGGACAATCTCAATATTCCGATTGGTTTTCATGATCGCCGTCTGATCGCTACAGCTCTATTCCATGAAGATATGTCAATTGTCACTAATGACCGCAGAACGCTTGCACCAGTTGCTGCCTCGCTTGAGGTGACTTTATTTACGGCAGAAGAGATTGTGGTAGAAGCTTTTGATGATGGCGTTCTGTCCAAGGAAGAAATTCTGGCTGGCCTTAAAAGATGGTCCGCGATTAAAGAAGAGCCTACAAAAGAAGGTTCTGCGTTATTGAGAACGAGAGGGTTTGTTATTTAGAATTTAACTTGTTTAAATCGACTTTTTAGTTCTTCTCTTTTGCCTCTTCCCCCCTTCATTTCTCTCCTTCGGTTCATTAACCCTTGTTAGATTTGGTTTTATAAACAGGATCAGTAGTTCTTTCAATAAAGCCTCATCTGAGACATTAGGAGCCAGTGTTTTTAGTTCTTTAAAAATACCTCCAATAATTCGATCTAGCGTTTCTGTGGTGGTATCTCCTCCTCGTGCAACCCTTGTAAGGGTTGAAGGTGGCACATTTGCTCGCTTTGCAAACTCAGTAAACCTAAGGGGTTTTCCTCCCAATGATTTAATTTTCCCATTAACGTTCCAAAAATTAAGTTCCATCTCTTGTCCTTTCTCCAAAAAAAGCTTGACACAGCGCAAAATATAAGGTAGTTTTCGGCTCACTGAGTAAGCGAAAATGTCTATCCGTGCCTCGTACTACTCATAACGATAGCACCTCGCTACCGCGGAAGCAATAATTAAAAAGGGATATTTTATGTGTGAAAACATGCCCACAATTCTTGGACCCGTTTCAACTGAAATTATGACCTCTGTGGATGATTTTTTGCAAAGCATCGACTCAACTGGCTCGGACCCTGAAATCAACCATGAAGAACCTGAATGGAAAAATCCTGTTAGCCATCAAATATGGATTAAGCTTTGTTCCCTATACCTAAAACAGCTTGATTCACAGCATCAGATATTGACGGCACTTCTTTTGCTTTCGGAGATTGAAGGTAAAAAGCCACAGGAGTTGGAGCGGCAACTGTTAAAGTCGTTGACCGCTTCTGCAAGCTGGAAAAACAGATTGGGTCATGTAGCTGAGGCATTTCTGAAGTTCCCAATCTTAAAAGAGCGGTTTAAAAAACGGACTGATGTTGAAGCGGTTATTTTGATCGTTCGCTTGATCAGGATTGGTGCGGTGCTAGAAAATACGCAATTAATAGCACCGGGTTTACCATCTCTTGATGTACTAAACTGCGAAAGAACTGAACTTCAAGGTCATTTGAGATTACTAAAAAATAAAGAAGCAGTCGCAAAAGAACATCCAACGGATCAACACAAAATCACTGAAAGTTGGCTCGATCTTGCAAGCCGGATTGAGCAATTGATTGGTGGTTTGAGCAAAGGTGATGTCTTATACTATATCAAATCTCGCCTGAACACCGCTGTTCGAGACATTCGAGCAACTGTCGGGGTTACGCATGCGTAACGAGGCTTCTAGGATGGTTAGCTCCTGCAGCAAACCCTTGAAGTCCCTGCAAGTCAAAAGCTTGTTGGTGCGAATCTGCGCACGGTCGGTAATAAAGTAATGTCTTCTTACATTACTTATTACCCTCCAATTCAGAACGGTAGAAGAAGCGATAGTGAGGGAGAGAGTGTATGAGCTACTCCCAGCATCGACCTGGCGACCTTCTGTGAAAAGACTTACAAATCTTTTCTGAGGGCGCCTAGGCCGATGTGAAAGACCGCGCTTGCTCCGAGAACACGCTTCTCGTAATGAGCGCAAGACTACAAACTAATTTTAAAGGAACTGGAGAATGGCGAAGAAAAAAAGGTCTGAGCAAAAGACGACAATTTTTAATATTGCTGAAAATAGGGGCCTTACGATCCGGCCTGTATCGAGGATTCCCACGGGCATCAAACCTCTAGATGTTCTACTATCTGGAGGAATCGTTCGCGGAGCAGTCATCGAAGTTGCGGGTCCCACGGCTGTTGGTAAATCGTCCATTGCATTACAAATTGCTGCTTCTGCTATGTCTTTCGAACCTGGCCAAGAAAAGAAGGTTCTTTTCATCCCCACAGAATCTGGTTTTGACCTTAACTATGCTGCAAGTTTTGGTCTAAAGGCATACAACCCCACTGACAAGACCGGCAATCCCAAGTGCCATATAATTGGTGCCCAAACAATAGAAAACTGTTGGGAAATAATTCGTTGCGTTGGTTCAGACTACCAACAAATCATCATAGATTCGATCGCAGCCTTGATCAGCGACAAAGAGCTTGAAGAGGGTGAACACCTTGGCCAGCTTCATATTCGATCCCAAAAACTCACGGCCTTCCTGAACTTTGTTGATAAGATCGCAACTAGGAATAATATAGCAGTGATCATGACCAACCAACAAAGGTCCAAAGGGAATTATCTGGGTGGTTTTTCTGAAGGCTATTCCGGCCCTCGTGCTCAGAGACACCTTATCGCACAGAGTTTGGAACTGAAACCAAAACACAAACAGAGCGAAGCAGAAAGAAATCCCCACACCGGTGAATCAGTAAAACATTTTAAGTTTAATACCGTGACAGTTACCATAACAAAAAATAAATTTGGTCCTATCGGCAACTCGGTGAATCTTTGTATCAAGAACTCTGGTGGCTATGACAACATCCAGACCCTGCTATATTATGCAAAGGAACGAAATCTGATCAGAGAAACCACTGTTGGAAAAACTCTCGATATCAAGGGCGGTGTTCTTTTTACCAATCTGCCAGAATTGTACGATAAAGTAAGTCAGAACCCGGATCTTGTGAAGGCCCTGGAAGCGCGAATGCCGTATGCAAATCATGACCTTATTGATTTTTAGCAAGGAGTTGTTATGACGTGCGATCTCTGTTCTGGAAGGCTTCATTTCCGTGATAACGATGGCAGCTATTCTCGCTGCTCTTGTTTTATTAAGCATCTGCAACTTAGACGACAAGAAGCTTTCAAGGACGTCGTGGCTGTTGATTACAGTCCTCTGGCTGAAAAGCTGACAAAATCTATCAGAGTTGAGTGTAGCCCAAACCGATTCAGACAACACTTAGCCAGGATCGCGCTGAGTAAAGCCTCTTTTAACATTTGTGCTCTCGATTCCAACGTCCTCATGGACAGACTTATGGGCAAAAAAAACAACAACACCTCATTTCTCACTGTAGATTTGTTGGTAATTGATTTTAATAGTGCAATGAGGAACCGGCACATTCCCAGTTATCTCGCAGGTATCCTTAGATCCCGCCGTCTACGTGAAAAAGCTAGTTGGCTTCTCCTACACGAATGGGATCTGCCATCCCTCATCTCCAGAATCGATCCCGATCATTCCGCGGCTGCCATCGATGACTTTGAGAAAATAATTACTAGTTTTGAGGAAATCAAGTTATGAACCTACGTGATGTACAATCTTTAGAACTTTGTCTCTTACGAAGTATTATTGATCCACCCAGCGTTTATGACGCTTCGGTGTATCTGGGAAAGATTCGGCTTGACGTATCATTCACTGCAAATGAAGCCAATACTATTTTTGATACCATCTCCTTATACTACTTGGATAATGGTAGTTTTCCCGCAAGCAAATTGCTTTTCAGTTTATTTGAAAAACGTCAGCCTGTCGTAGATCTCCTATCAGAAATAATGAAAGAAG
>CAILAO010000754.1 GCA_903832105.1 uncultured Pseudomonadota bacterium
ATCATTGTGCAAAATCACCCTCTCACTGATTCTTTTTACCTCTACAGTTTGATGTGATGAGCAATCTTGATGACTTCAATGCCGTTTCGCTCAGTCTTAAATGAATTCAAAACTACCTGGTTAAAGACACAATCACTGGTATATGTCTGTCTGTTGTCGTTCCATCCCCGAGTTGACCGTAGTCATTTAATCCCCAGCATTTAGCAATGCTATTTTGCACGCCACAAGTAGCGTCTAATCCGGCTGAAATGGATGTTGCTCCAGAGTCAAGTCCAGATACCGCAACCGGAGTGGGGTGACTTGAAGTCGTATTATCTCCCAACTGTCCGCGGCTATTTGCACCCCAGCACTTGACAGCACCATTTTGGACTGCGCAGGTATGGGTTACACCGGCCGTAATCGCAGTTACTCCAGATGACATACCTACCACATCGACGGGAGTGGTACTTCCTGATCTGGAGCCGTCCCCTAGTTGACCAATACTGTTATCGCCCCAACATTTTGCGGCTCCGCTTTTGATCGCGCAAGTATGCTGAGAACCGGTCGAAATTGCCGTCACGGAAGTCTCCATTCCCGTAACATCGACAGGAATGAGACTGTCTATTTGGGTGCCATCTCCAAGCTGGCCGTCAGAATTGTGACCCCAACATTTAGCGGCCCCGTCTTTAATAGCGCATGTATGATAATATCCCGCGCTAATCATCGTCACACCAGATGACAAGGTTAATACTCCAACAGGGACTCGTTGGTTGACTGTCGTGTTATCTCCAAGCTGGCCCTCGTGATTGTAACCCCAACATTTAGCGGCCCCATCATGAACAGCGCAAGTGTGGACGAGTCCTGCGCTTAAAGACGTTACCTCTGAGGATAAAGTAGACACAGCCACAGGATCAGCCGAACTTGTGGTCGAGTCATTTCCCAGTTGCCCGACAGAATTTGCTCCCCAACACTTGGCTGTGCCACTCACAATAGCACAAGAAAATGGGTTGCCTATTGAACGAAGATCCCAACTGGGAGGAACAACGTTATTTGCAGAGATGGCTGTAACCCCGCTGGTCAGACCGACGACCTGAACTGGTGTCAGGCTATCGGTAGTCGTGCCATCACCAAGGGCTCCGCCGAAGTTATAACCCCAGCATTTAGCTGAACCATTAAATAAGCCGCAAGTATGATAGAAGCCGGTGGAAATAAGTGTCTCAAAATGAGTCGCCTGGCTTTTTGGCGTATAAATTGAAACATTTTCCAACTCATCCTTAACCAGAACAGCGAACCAATAGGTACTCTCCGGGGTTAGGCTGGTGATGGTCTTAGTAAGGGTTGCTGCAGTCCAGTCCATAGCGGTAGTTCCGTTGGCTTCTGCATCGGCTGCCGAGGAAATATTTTCGCTGGCTGAATAGACCAACTTGTATTGAAGTTTCTCTTGGGTTGTTTCTTGGTCAGTTGCCGCCCCCCAGGTCACCGTCATACTTCTTGGCGTTACGTCGGAAAAAACCAGATCAGTTCCCACAGCAGGAGCATCAGCAGTCTTTTGTGACTCGGTAGTGTAAGCGGTTTTGTTGCCATTGGTATCTTTCACCAGTACATTAAAGTAATAGGTGACATTAAAGCCCAAATCGGTCACGTCCCGGGTCAGGGTGTTTTCCGTCCAATCCATGGCCACGGTGCCTTTGGCCTCGGCTTCCTCGATCGTTCCGACATTGTTCTCTGTGGAGTAAACCAGTTTGTAGGAAAGTTTTTCTTGTAGGATGGTATCGTCAGTGGCCGCTCCCCAGCTCACTGTCATTCCCGATATGGCAACGTGAGAAAAAATAAGCCCCGTTCCAGCAGTCGGCGGGGTGTAGTCACCGATGGTTTGGTTTGTCACATCTTTGAACTTCCTGCAAGTGGCGTTGTGGATGTCATCACAATCGTTTTTGACATCGCTGCGGCAAGACAACATTCCAAAAATCGAGACGCCAATTATTAAAATATATTTTATTCTTTTTTTCATTATAGTTGCTCCTTATTTTCCCTTCGCGTTTGTGCCGAATACGCCTTCCAGGCTCTTATTGAATGCTTCGATATCCTTAACTCCGACAAAGTTTAGTTCAACCCGTCGATGCTCGGAAGCGTTGGGTGGAAGATCCGAAAGCAGTTTGGTATCGCCAACCCCATCTGATGAGAGACAATCTTGAGCGATTCCTTCCTTGACGAGAAAGTCTTTCACTGCTTTAGCTCGATCTTTGGACAGTTTGAGATTGGACTCTTTCTTTCCAGTGGCGTCAGTATGTCCGATTATCGATAAGTGGGTCCAGTTCGCCTCATTTTCTTTCAACATTTTGGCAAGTTTTGCCAATCTGTCCAGGGATGCGTGATCAGGAACCGCCTTGCCATGCTCAAACTGTAAAAAGGCCTTGCCGAGATTGGCCACAACATCTGGTTTAGAGGCGGGAGGAGGAACTACTTTGATCGGAGCTGGCTGTGGCTTGGGCTCTGGAACTGGAGCGGGAGGAGGTGGTGGAGGTGGAGGAGGTACAGCTTCTGATTTCGGTAACTGGATGGGATAAGTTACGCCGATGCCAACAAGAAAAGTATTTACGCGGCGGTCACTGTTTTGGACAGACATCAGCCAAGTGGCTTGTCCCACCAGATCGAGATCACCTGTAAGTTTCGGATAACTGAACCTGACCCCCGGTCCGATTTCATAAAGCATACTTGTCTTTTTTCTGTCAGCAACACTGAAATTTGCACCAGGTCCTCGCATGGCGCGAAGATCAAGGCCCGGCATTATATATTCGTTAAACTGCCAATACCAAGCGACATCCATAAAGCCAGCTTGAGTAAGGTGATCTTGTTTAATATCCAGTTTTTTGTCTTCACCCTTGAGTGAGACACTATCGAAACCCAACCCAAGATGAAAAAGACTGCTTCCGCGTGGGATCTCCACGACACCTTTAAAACCCACGGCGGTTCCAGACTTATCTAGTTCGGCATCGGTCTTTGTCTTGACATTCACGAGACCGAATTCACCCACCGCACCTACCAAAAAATCTGGGCCGTCTTTGGCATAGGCTACTCCAATACTTTGCAAAACGACCAAAAACACCAATAAACACCGCCAATGCCTCATTCTCATTTTTTTCTCCATTAAGTTTAGTGAAAAACAAGTTTCAAAAATTATTTTTTAAACAGAATGAAGTTTATTGTAATTTAAATTATGGAAAATGAATAGCTAGTTTTTGGCGTTTTCACACCAAAAACTAGCTAAAAGGCGGCCTATTCACATCCATCAATAACGGCTCCCTGTTCATTTCGTCTAGGCGTGCATGGAAGGCTTGATCGCACCGTATCGACTACATAGGCATCTCCTCCATCATTTGAATGTCGCCAAACTCCTTCACCCTCAGGAGCTGATACAACAAATGAGTAGGAAAGGCGAAGGTTCCGTTCGCTTCTCAAAACCGTGACCGAGAAAACGTAAACATGATACCCCGTCGCTGGGTCAAACCCCTTGTAGTAACTTCCATTGGTGTACTCTACTTTAGAACTCTTTTCACAATCACGATAAGAAAGATCTCTGCAAAAATTCAGATATAGATCCCGAGGTTTTGGGCCAAAGTTTTGCTTGAGCCAAACATACACATCAAAATTGTCCTGCTCTCGCGTTGTTATTCCTTGGTATTCTGACGTACTACGCACGAGGTCAATCGTCTTGATATCCACAAACTTATTGGAAGCATCAGGAGCGTACTGATTGTGGCTTGTCCAAAGAATTCGTGTATAGGTCCCAGATTTGAGACCTGAAAAATCATTTGCGATTCCACATGACATTAAAAGACTGACACCAAATGTAATCATAAAACTGCTAAGACTCTGTGAAATGCCTTTCTTTAAAATCGCCGCTTTCTCTTTCGTCATTCTCATTTTTTGCTCCTTTTCATAAAAACTATTAAAATTGTTGCTTCTAAACTTTTTTAGCTCGCTCCCCTCAAACTGAGATATAATTGATAAGATCTCTTTGGCGGTATCGACAGGACGTCAATTGATACGGGAAAAACGTCATGGTTCAGCAGAATCAAGTCAATGCAAGCGGTGTTATTCTTGAAGAATTTACCAATCTTAAAGGATCGTTAGGGCTTGTCTACTTTAAGGGTAGTGACCTGTTTAAGGTTCGTCAGGTCTTTGATCGGCCTTCTTTAATCTTTTCCCGCTGCCACTCGATCTTGCAGGTCGAATGTGCCGGAGAAAAGGGTGTTCAACTTGATGCTTATGTTGTACTTGCCTTGCCAAGCAATACAGAGCACACCATCATCGGTGTAACACCGATTTCCCACGTAGCCTCGTTTATTCCTGACAATCCTCTTTTTGAGGAAACTTCAAAGCTATATTCAATCTCTGCAGCCGAATGGCCTCGGCTTTTTTCGAAACGGTTTCTCGTGCGGCGCCCAAACTGGTTAAACGAGGTCATGCACCGCTATGTATTTGAACGGGCTACAGCCAAAAACGCGAACAACTGTGCGACCTCTTTTTTAGAGACAGAACTGCTTAAAGAGATTTATTACGCTTCAAAAGATCAAAACCTTGCTCTAAAAAACAGGTTTAATCTCGACGACAATAATCTCGATAAAAAATCGCCCCTTGTTCGTAAAGCGATGATTTTTATCGAATCAAGACTTTTTGAAGTTTTATCGATGGAAGAACTGTCTAAAAACCTCGCCGCGAGTGGATCAACTATTTTAAGGGCATTTTCAAAAGATCTAGGAAAGTCCCCATTCAATTACATCAAGGAAAGGCGTCTTGAAGAAGCTAATGTTCTAATCAGAAGTTGCAAATACTCCGTGAGCGAAGTAGCCTCACTCGTGGGCTACGAAAACACGAGCGCCTTCATTGCCGCGTTTAAAAAGCATTTTGGCCTCACTCCATCCACACTAGCGGACAAGTAGAGGCCAAAAAAGATCCTTAAAAAATCAGAAAACTACTTCAACACGACGGTCTCAAAACTTCCATTAAAGCTTGTAGCGTCAAGCGTCACGTTTTTAGCTTCGTAGTTAGGCGCTTTAACCGTCACCACTTGCTTGCCCGGTATGGTCACCCGATGAAGATTCGATGTCACATACTTAATATCACGGTTTGCCGTATTCACGCTCACGGTAGCGCTCGAAATCGGCTCACCCCTTTGATTGACAACCTTTAGGTGAATGCCCATAAGCCCACCTTCGAAGTACTTTAAAAGCGCTTCGCGATTGTCATTCCAATGCCCAGCCAGACTCGAAGCACTTGGCCATTTACCACCAAGCTCCACCGTCGCATGAATCGAGTTTCGATAATATGAGGCCCAATCTTGCATACCGCCATCGACCTCGTACCATTCATATCCGTATGTAAGTCCATGATCAAAACCGGCGTCATACATCGTGCGATTTGTGTCTGCGTATTCTCTCGATAGTTTATACATGACAGGATCATCGCCAAACTTTTGTGAATCTGGTGAATTTTCCTGCGTATCCCATGGCAGATTGATGCAGACCTCACCACCATGGAAGTTTAGTGCTATATGAAAAAGGTTCTGCTTATGCCAATCCATAATCACGCCAGTTTCCCGAGGCCGCCCGTTTGTCGTATCGTTCGGATCCGAAGTAAAATCGGGGAATGAACGATTAAGATCGTCACCATTCGCGTTTCCCCTACGTTGGGCTTCAAAGCCATCGGGATTCATCGACGGCATAAGGAAAATTTGCGCGTTGTTGACTAGGTTTTTGATGCGAGCGTTTGAGCTATAATCATTCAAAAGAAGCCTCGCAAAATAAATTAAAAGCTCGCGGCCAATGACCTCATCACCATGCATATTCGCGATGTAAACTAAGTTCGGCTCATCCTCATTTGCTGTAACGTTATCGGATATCTTGATGTATAGAAGCTCACGACCCTGAACGCTCTTCCCAGCACTCCCCACTTGGGCAAGGCTTGGAAACTCCTTAGCAAGACGCTCCAGCTCCGCTTTTAATTGCACATAATTATGATAATC
>CAILAO010000755.1 GCA_903832105.1 uncultured Pseudomonadota bacterium
CATGGATTCCTCCAAAATAATAGACTTGCGACACTAACTGTTACTCTCCTTATCGGCATTTATGGGTAAAATCTTAATCTTTCTGCTTTTTATCTATATATTCGGTGGGTTAATCTGCTCAATTAAATTGGATTATTGATTAAATTCTTGCCAGTCGAATGATAGTTGGCAAGGTTCCTCGGCTTATGGAACCCGCTGAGTCTATCTACTCAAAAATTCATAACTTTCAAGAACATAGATAACGATTAAGACTTAAAGTCTGTTATTTCAGGGACTTCCAACAATGTGAGAAGTGAAAAATAGCCTGGCAATTTTTTAAAATCTTCGCGTCATCGAAATACTATCGCTATTTTAGCCAGTTAGACACCCTGTTTTTTTTGTCTAAAGTTTTTCCTCAAACAGCCGAACATAGGAGTAACAGCGTTATTGGTCTTTGTTTATACGTACGATCGATCATTAGCTCAATAAACACGAAGGAGAAAAAGATGTTAGGAGCAAAAAGCAAAAAAATAGGACTGGTCCTAAGTTTGGCACTAGTGCTTATGGTTTCCTGCTCGAAAGAGGTGGACAAGATGCAAGGTGGAAGTATGGTGGCCAAGACTTCACCTTCGATCTTAGGTAGTAGCGGAGAATCTGACGCAGTGGGAATTTCTTCCGTCGACGGCACGGAAATGCTTAAGGGTTTGATCGATACCGAGCGTCGCGAGCGCATTGAAGCGGATAACTTGTTAGGTAGGCGTATCGACGAGCTAGCTGCGAGTCTCGACGATTTTATTGCCGAAACAGCTTCTGCTATCAAGCGTTTGGATGAAACAGATGTGGCAAACGCGGATAAATCCAAGGCTGATTTGGAAAATGCCGTTAGGGTATTGGTTGCTGCGGATGATGGAAACAGCGTCAAAATCGAATTGTTGAAAACTGATCTTGAGCAGTTCAAGAATTATATCGCGGCGACTTATGCGACAAAGGCCGAGCTGCAAGATCTGCGCGCTTATGCACTGGGCATCAAAGAGATTACAAACGTGTTGGGCAAAAAAATTGATGACAACGATGTCGCGTTGCGTCGATTGGTCGATGAGGCCATTTTGAAGGAACATGCCGACATGCTTGAGAAGATCGCCGATGTGAACGTTGCCATCGACGGAATCAACGTGACTGTTGAGGACATGAAGCAGGACATGGCGAATTGCATCGAAGATTACAACAAGAAAATCAGCGATCTTAACGCGTCGTTCAATGCGACGATTGCCGATGTCAAAAGCAGTCTTCAGGACAGTATCCAGAAGGGTGACGAAAAGGTGCTAATCAAGCTCCAGGAGCAAGCATTGATCTTCGAAAAAACATCCCAAGATCTTAAAGCCGCTCTGAATTCGAGAATTGACGACTTATCGGCGCAAATCGCGCAATCTTTTGGGCAATCTAAACTCGACCTAGAAATAGCAAAAGCAGACCTTCAGTCGAAATTAGACATTGCAATCGAGAACGACCAGAAAAAACACGACGAAATTGTGGCGGCCATCGCAAAGCTGGAAGTAGAATTGCAGCGCGTTGCTAAGATTGCTGAAGACACTCAGGCCTTAGCGAAAGCAAATGCCGAAGCAATTAAGATTTTGCGCGCTGATTTTGAAGCTGAAAAAATCGCAGTGGCAACCAAGTTCCAAGTGAATAAAGAGGAGTTCGATGCCAAACTGAACACTCTCGAGACCAATCTCAGATCTGAATTTACAGATAAAATTAAAGAAGTCGCTGACGCGGCCGCGACGATGGTTCAGAACCTAGGCGAGGACGTTCAAAAACAATTCAGCAAAGTTGCAACGGACATGGCTGAGCTTGAAAGAAAGCAGGCTGCGACATCGTCAGCACTTAATCAACTTTTTACTGAGCTTACGAATGACAAGACACGCCAACAACAGTTCGAGCGTGACGTTGTACAGCCAAGACAAGACTCTGTCGCAGCGCTGGCCGATTTTATCAAAACCCTCAGCGAAGCCGAGATAGCGTTTATTGCGGCAATCAGTCCTGACCAAAAAGCCCCTGAATTCTACAACGAGACTTTCAAGCCAATCATGGCAAACTGTGGGGGCAATGCAGCTGCATCGTTTGCCAACGCTATGGGCCTGGACTCGTTCCAATTCCTAGCTATGGAATACGCCCGAAATCTCGTGTTTGGCATCCGAGGAACCAGCGCAGACCCAATTTTCTTCGGCTACGACACCATGATCAAGGCGGACAATCTTCGAAGATTGGTCATTCTGGCGGCTATGCGTTACACGGTCAGCAGCGAGTCCGAAAAGTGCGTGAGTGACGTTGAACTATGGGCTAAAGATGTCTTATTCAGCAGCGCCGCCAAGTCTGTCGCACTGAGAGCTAAAATTGCCGGTAATCTCGATCTTTCCCGATCGATCGCCAAACTTAGCAATCTCGTTGTCAAGCTCGCAGATCCTCTCAAACGTCTCGAAGATGTCATCATCGCAAATGCTGATGGACAGATGCAAGTGGATGCTGTCCTGCGCCAAAATAACCCGGACAGACCGGCCCTTCTGCCACGTTATGCAATTACAATTTTGGAAGCGGCTCAGAATCAGATGTTTATCGTTGAACGGCAAACGACTTATAACCGAATCGTTGGCGTCCAACAACAATTTGCGAAAGAGGATGCTAATCTCGCAAAACTCGTGGAAACTAATCGCGCTAACATCGAGAGTCTCCTTTCTCAATTCAAATCACAGACCAATGCTCGTCTCGACAAGATTGAATCTGATGTTGGCAAACTTACCGATAGTATGCGTGCAGCTTTGAGTGTCATGGCTACTTTATCCGCACGTGCCGGTTATGGAGATTTGGTCGCTCAAATCGCGGGGATCGCGCAGCCTTGGGGTTGGAGTAGCCCTGTCACTGCACTAGTCCCGAAAATTACCGAAGTACAGCACTATTTTGATGCTCCTGCACTCGCGAATAATACATCTGCTTGTACTGGCGCCGAGGTTCTCCCGGGTACCGGTGGGATTCATACGTACTATCAACACGGTGGTTGGAATGCGTGCTGGGTCAACTTCCGAGGCATTGCTTCATCCAACTGGGTTGGAACGGCAAACACGATCAAGTTCAGAGTCTTTGGATCGGCACATAAGTTCCGCGTAACAGCGGTAGGCTACGATCAGACCATCGACTTCCGTACTGGCTATCAGACTATCGGGACGAATTTGTACGGTGGATTTAATCTGGGTGTGTTTGACATGAAAACCCCGAATGTGCTCACAACATACATTCAAACCAGCTCTTCTTGGGATGGAACTGTTGTGTCGTTCGAACCGCAAGCTGTTAATAGCGCAAACGGCGCGGTCACTAAGGGGTCTGCTGTCGGCTACCGTGTTCAACTCTACAGCCCTATCGTCCTCGATTTTGTCAACGTTGGTACTCTGAAGACAATGTCTTCCATGGAGTCAAACGTAAGGTTCGATTTGGATAATGACGGTAATAAGGAAGGAACGGGATGGGTTGCGGGCGATGAAGGCGGATTCCTTGCCCTTGATATGAACGGAAACGGCATGATCGACAATGGATCGGAGTTCTTTGGCCAGGCTACAAAAATGCATGATGGATCACTTGCGAAGAACGGCTACGAAGCCCTTAAACAATACGATTTGAACCGTGACGGCGTCGTCGATGCTAAGGATGCTGTTTTCAGCAAACTTTTGGTGTGGTTCGATGCCAACCGGGATGGCGTGATGCAGCCAGGTGAAACAAAGAATATGGCTGATGCTGGAGTCAACAAGATCGGCCTTAGATTTGAGCAGGTTTCTAAAGAGAAACAAATAGACCACGGAAATATGTTGAAATATACGGCAAAATTCTGGGGTCCGAAACAGTGCGGAGAAAATGGTTGCAACAGTTATGACGTGTTCTTCTCTACGAATGCGACAGTTGCGGCCAAGTAACAGAAAGGACCAGTGACAAGGATGTCGACTTTTTGGTACCTTAACCCAGTGTTGATCTTGCTTTTCTGCCTCGCCGCATCGTGCTGCGGGCAAAGTGAGCGGGGCAAGATCTACTGGGTTAATGACTTTTATTCTTTCCAGGGTTTTCTCAGATCATCGTCGTCCATGCCTCTCGATGGTTTATCCATAAACCTGATCACGGCTTCCGGGGAGAGACAGCCGCTTAAAGATGCGGCGATTGATGCCTCATCAAGACAGTTTCACTTCCGGGTCGAGGAAGAAGACCTGCTTGATCTCGAAAGTCTGACTCCAGCCGATCTACTTGCTGCAATGGGACAAGACGCTCCTAGATTCAACATCGACCAATCAGATCTTCTGGCAAACAAGGCCGTTAAGATGCTGCGAGTCGAGTTTCTAAACACTACAGATAATGAAACCGCGAAGACACTCTACGCGCAAGTAGCGTTCCCAATTTCTCGCGAGGAATGGCTTCAGGAGTCTCGGACGATCACCGTTCTGAGTGAGGTCGCCATCTTTGAGGCTGGTATGGTGAAGGTGAGGGTCTTGGACGACACCGATAGTCCGGTTGCAAACGCATCGGTCATGGCGGTCATCGGAGGAAAAGTGGCCGATGCAAGTGGTGGCAGTGTGCAGATCCCCGCCTGGCATCTTGCGGAGTTCAGACCTGTTGTACAGAAAACCGACGCCAGTGGTGAAACAACCGTTTTGCCGCTCAATGCAGAGGTTGATCAGTCAGACTACCAAATCATTGTCGACGCTGATGGTTACTGCGTTTTTGCTTCGCCAACACTGTCTTTTCGCGCAGACGATCCGTCCGTATACGTCATAAAGCTGAAACACTGCGCGAGGGTCGAAAATTCTATCGCGTGGGAGGCAAGCTTTCCCGACGACGTGGTTGTGACCGAAATGCAGGATGAAACAGGACAAACCGTCGAAAACGCATTGACAAACAAACAATATATTCCGATTCGTATCGACAGCCTTTCAAAGGATCTCAGGGGATTCAGCGTGAAAGTTGTAGAAGGGCAAAGCGTGAGTGGGCTTTCTTTTTTAGATCCCCAAGAATTCGAGCGTTTCGCGAGTGAAATAACTGTAAACTTACCAGAGGTGTTCCAAAGCTCAAAAAACGAGGACGGCGATTTTGTCATTGTTGTTTCGACGCTGCCAACGCTAGAAGATCTCGAGAAAAAAGTTGTTGCTCCCGTGCGGTACCTGCACGGAACCAAAAGCACAACCAGACCCACGCTTGACTTTGTAGAAACACTTAAAGTCCTGAG
>CAILAO010000756.1 GCA_903832105.1 uncultured Pseudomonadota bacterium
CCCAACGCGAAGTATTCCTCTTGCCTAATGCGTCCTTTTTCTTCCGCATTGGCCGCCAGATAACGCAAACGATGAGACGCCAATACACCTGCCGATTTTCCAACCATTTTTGCCATAGCTGAAGTACGCTGAAGGTACCCATTTGGAACATTTTCCTCTGACTTTTGATTTGCGCCAAATACGGCCATTTCAACATCCAAAGCGGCTTTATCGCTTTTAACGAGATCTCCCATCAAACCCAGGACATCTGAATTCATTTGCGCACTTAAGCAAAAACTCAGTGAAGTATATTCCGCAACCAAAAGCGCCTTAGCATGATTTTGCAAACTTCTTCCTAAGAAACGAGCCGCGCCACTCAGAAATAAAAGCTCAGTTTCAATCGAGTCCAAGCGCGATCTTTCAGAAAGCGCATCGCCAAGTTTCATTAAGCGCACATTAAGCGGGATTTCAAGGTCATAACAGCACTCAAAGGTCTTTATCACCTTTAAGACAATCTGGTGCTTTGCTTGTTTACGCTCCAGTTCACTTAGCCCCAAACGCAGTATTTCGGATTTTGGGAGATCGGACAGCAGACCTTGTTTGGACGAGCCATATGCCCATAATTTTGCTACAAGTTTCTGAGCAGCCGTTAGTTGATTTTTTCTCGAAAGTTCCACGAGCAAAGAACTATCTTTTGCTGCTTGAACATTGCACAACAGGCGTTCCCATTGAAGTTGTTCGATATACCCTTCAGGCAATTCATTGGTTTTCGTTTCTAACAATTCGCTTGCATGACTTAAATCACCCGCCAAACGGAGCGCGCGAATGCGTCCAAGCCGCGCCTTCCAGAAATTTTCGCGCATCGGCAAGCCCTGTTCTGCAATCTTGTAGGACTCGATGGCCAATCCGCTGTGTCCCAACCGAAGATATCTCTCCGCCGCGATTAACGCATTTTCAGAGACTTGTTCAAATGTGGGACGATAGTTTAAGTGACGCGCCATTTCGCTTTCCCAGGCGGCAACCCACGGTTTTCCTTCAAAGTTCGCAAGCTGACTTTTCAGTTGGTAGATGTCGGTAAATAAGCTGGATAAGCGGGATGTATAGGGCTTGATCCCAACCTTGTTTAGGATAAATTCCGCCGTTTTAAATAATCGAGAGACAACGTTTTCTGGAAGATAGCCAAATTCCGCCTGCAATTTAAGTCCCTGGAGCACGAAAACAAAACACTCCAAAGAATCTTCTTCGCTTTGACCTGAATGATGTTTCTCGATGCCATCCAAGACGAAATTAAAACATTCTTTGACCTTGCCATCCTCAATCATTGGGCGGCATTTTTGATGCACTTCAGATGACTTTTCGGACAGAAGGTTTCTTGACCACATAAAATGATCCTCCCCTTGATCCTCTTATCGGTAAAAAAACTAACAACCTTACAGGGACGCATGAGGCTTAAGCAAGTGTCTCATTCAATACAGAGTGGTTTTTGGCGATTTGGCGCAACGGCAAAATAGTGGAATTACCGCTAGGTGGTAGAGACGTTGAATTTCTTCAGCCTCCCCCAGTTCCAATCCAGCATGCTACGCCAATAGAGCTCTGAAATTATTGATAAAATTGCGTACTATCCGCCCGGGGGATTTTCTAGCCCAAGGCCGTTTGCAGGCTATAACAAACTTTTTAACGTTGCGCCCATCTCAGATGGTGATTTTGCCACTCGGATACCACAAGCTTCAAGCGTTTTGACCTTGTCGGCATAGGTTCCTTTGCCACCTGAAATAATGGCGCCGGCGTGGCCCATGCGCTTTCCTTTTGGCGCTGTCGCTCCGGCAATAAACGAGGCGACGGGCTTTTTCATATTGGCTTTGATCCAGTAGGCTGTTTCTTCTTCCATGGAACCGCCGATTTCGCCGATGAGCATGATGGCCTGAGTTTCAGGGTCAGTATTGAAAAGTTCGAGTGCGTCAATGAATGTCGTTCCGATGATAGGATCGCCTCCGACCCCGATGCAAGTCGATTGACCAAGCCCAAGAAGCGTGAGCTGATTGACTGCTTCATAGGTCAAGGTTCCGCTTCGAGAAATAACGCCAATAGAACCTTCCTTATGAATACTGGCAGGCATGATGCCAACCTTGGCTTTCCCCGGCGAGATTGCACCTGGGCAATTGGGGCCGATTAGACGTGTTTTTTTACCTTGGAGGTAGCGTTTGACATAAAGCATATCATTGATTGGGACGCCTTCCGTGATGCAAATCACAAGATCAAGATCTGCATCTATAGCCTCGATGATCGCATCTTTGCAATAAGCTGCGGGAACAAAAATCATCGTGGTGTTAGCGCCATCTTTTTCTTTAGATTCAAGAACAGTGTTAAAGACTGGATAGCCTTCGTGCTTAGTTCCGCCTTTTCCAGGGGTGACACCACCAACGACTTTAGTGCCATATTCTGCACTTTTCAGGGTGTGAAATGTTCCGTGTTTTCCCGTGAAACCTTGGCAAATAAGTCTTGTGTTTTTATCGACTAGAATGGCCATGAGCGCTTGCCTCCTTAACAACTCGTTCAGCAGCTTCTTTCATCGAAGAAGCTGGGATTATTTTAAGTTCTGATTCCGCGAGAATTCGCTTCCCTTGCTCGATGTTTGTACCGTCAAGCCTTGCGACGATAGGAACTTTAACACCGAGGGCTTTTGATGCCTCGACGATGCCAGTTGCGATGATGTCGCATTTCATGATTCCACCGAAGATATTCACGAGA
This sequence comes from uncultured Pseudomonadota bacterium, assembly GCA_903832105.1. Lineage (GTDB taxonomy): Bacteria > Bdellovibrionota_B > Oligoflexia > Oligoflexales > CAILAO01 > CAILAO01. The sequence continues at coordinate 2,728 of CAILAO010000756.1, forward strand.
ATGCCCTTAACGTTGGGATCGCTCAAAATGATCTTAAAGGCTTCAGTCACTTTTTCAGTTGATGCGCTACCGCCCACATCCAGGAAGTTGGCAGGGCCTCCACCGTAAAACTTCACAATGTCCATGGTCGCCATCGCGAGACCTGCGCCGTTCACAAGGCAACCTATTGTTCCATCCAACTTGATGTAACTTAGATCAAATTTTGAGGCTTGGACTTCGTTCGGATCCTCTTCATTAAGATCACGAAGTTCTAAAATGTCAGGATGCCGATAAAGCGCATTCCCGTCAAATCCAACCTTGGCATCAATCGCCATAAGGTGGCCTTCTTTCGTCATGATGAGAGGATTAATTTCGACAAGAGATGCGTCCTTTTGGGTGAAAAGGTCATACATTCCCTTCATGATCGAAATTAATTCTTTGACCACGGTATCATCGAGCTTTAGCGCCCTCGCCATATCGACTGCGTGATAAGCCTTAAAACCTCCCACGGGATCAACGAAAATCTTTGCTATTTTATCCGGAGTTTCCTCGGCGACTTTTTCGATTTCCACGCCACCTTCAGTTGAGCCGATATACACATATTTGCAGGTTCCTCGATCGATGAGAAAGCTGAGATAGTACTCTTTTGCAATATCAGCAGCCTCAGTAACGAGGATTTTTTGAACGAGCTTTCCTTGAGGACCTGTTTGAGGTGTTACCAGTGTCATCCCAAGGATATTTTTGGCGTGTTCAAGCGCGTCGGCCTTTGTCTTTGCGAATTTGACCCCCCCAGCTTTGCCGCGGCCTCCCGAGTGAACTTGCGCTTTCACAACGTAGCTTCCCGATCGAAGTGTTCCGATTTTGCGTTCAAAATCCGAGATCTTCTCGATCACAACCCCTTCATTTACAGAGACACCAAATGATTTGAGAAGGTTCTTTGCCTGATACTCATGAATATTCATAAAAGCGACCTTTTTTGGAAAAAGTTAGGATCTTCGATATTTCGTTGGGCCTTCGTCATAGAGACTTCGTCCCTTCGTATCGGTTGCGACAATCGCGGGAAAATCCACGACCTCTAGTCTTTGAACAGCTTCTGGACCGAGATCCGGATAAAGCAGAACCGTGGCTTTCTTGATCGTTTTTGCAATCAACGCGGCAGCACCGCCAATTGAAACAAAGTAGACAGCCCCCTTCTCCTTCATTGCCTTGATGACAGTTTCGTTACGTTGGCCTTTGCCGATCATGCCACGAAGACCGGCCTTATAAATCAAGTCCGGAGAGTAAGCGTCCATTCTGTAACTTGTTGTCGGTCCTGCGCTTCCGATGGCTTGGCCGGGCTTTGCGGGGGATGGGCCGACAAAGTAAATGACTTCGCCATCCAAACTTACGGGGAGTTTTCCTTCCTTCTGCAAGGTTTCGACTAAACGCTTATGGGCAGCATCTCGCCCCGTTAAAATGGACCCGCTGATCAGGACCTCATCTCCAGCGTTCAGACTTCTCGCTTTATCCTCTGTAAGTGGCGTTGAGATTCTAATCGGAGTTTTTGATGCCTGTGTCATAGGAAAACCTCACTATATGACTTTGTGCACGTGCCGATGCGCGTGACAGTTGATGTTGACAGCGACCGGAAGCGAAGCAAGATGACAAGGATGTGTTTCGATATGGACTGCAAAGCTAGTCGTACGCCCTCCTAATCCCTGCGGTCCGATACCGGAGTTGTTGATGCGCTTTAAAATCTCTTTTTCGAGTTCATCATACTTTTTATTTGCATTGGGCGTTCCTAAAGGTCTCAAAAGAGCCTTTTTTGCAAGGTATGCAACCTTTTCGAAAGTACCGCCAATACCGACGCCAATAACAGTTGGAGGGCACGGGTTTCCTCCGGCTTTTACCACGGTGTCAACGACAAAATCGATGACTCCCTTCTCGCCGCTTGAAGGGGTTAGCATGGCGAGCCGACTCATGTTCTCCGCACCGCCGCCTTTAGGGGCGATGGTCAGGTCAATCTGATCACCTTCGACGATTTCCAGATGAATAATAGCGGGTGTGTTGTCACCCGTATTAGTCCTGTCGTACAAAGGATCACGAAGAGAGGATTTTCTCAGATATCCTTCGGTGTAACCCGCCTTAACACCTTGATGAATAGCCTCAGAGAGGAGACCTCCATCGATCTTTACATCGGCACCTAGTTTCACAAAGAAAACTGCGAGTCCCGTATCTTGGCAGATAGGAACTCGCTCGTTTTTTGCGATTTCTGCATTCTGAACGCATTGCTCGAGGATCGATTTTCCGAGAGGTGATTCTTCTGTCTTTGAGAAACGACTAAAGCTATCCATCACATCTTGCGGTAGATCGTAATTCGAGGTCATGCACATATCCCGGACTGCGTCTACTATCGTTTTAAAAGCTACTGTTCGCACCGAATGTTCTCCTATCAGTAAAGATCGAGGTAGACGGTTACTTCACTTGTTCAACTGCTTTTTTAATAGCATTTTCGATGATGCTCATTGGCGGTTTTTTAATAAGCCCATGTTCCATCATATGGTCAACGATGTTGCGAGATTCTCTGATATCTTCTTCGGCTTTCTTATAAACTTCATCAGCAGTCATTTGGATTCTCGCGACGCCATCCTTAATCGCTTGCATGGCAACATCGCGCGCTTCTGCGGGGAAGACTTCCCATTCGCTCATGAGTGGCACGATGTAGTCTGGATTGATGCCATTTTTCTCGGCGGTTTTCGCCATCGAATAAGCGGCTTGAATAGCCATTTCATCCGTGATTTTACGGGCACGAACGAGGAGAGCACCCTTCAGAATGCCGGGGAAACCAAGAGAATTGTTGACTTGGTTCGGGAAGTCACCGCGTCCTGTTGCTGCGATATAGGCCCCAGCTTCTTTTGCGGCGTAAGGATAGATTTCTGGAACGGGATTGGCACATGTGAACACAATGGACTTACTCGCCATGGCCTTAATCCAAGCAGGCTTAATGACATCAGGGCCTGGTTTTGACAAAGCGATCAGGACATCAGCTCCCTTCATCGCCTCATCGATGGAGTTAATATGTTTCGGGTTTGTGGTTTCGCAGATTTCCCACTTGCGATAATACCTTGTATCAGCTTTGATGTCGTCACGACCCTTATGGAGTCCGCCAGTTGAGTCGACGACAACCATTTTTTCGGGGTCTCCGCCTGCTTTTATAATGAGACGGACGATCGTCGTGTTGGAAGCTCCTGCACCAAAGAAGGCGATTCTGGCGTTTTTAAGTTCCTTGCCAGCGACTTTAAGGGCGTTGATAAGACCTGCCAAGGTCACGCAACCAGTTCCCTGGGCGTCATCATGCCATACCGGGATATCGCACTCTTCACGGAGAGTGTCGAGAACCTCGTAACAGTTAGGCTGAGAAATGTCTTCGAGATTGATGGCGCCGAAACTAGGTTCGACCATCTTTACGAAATCGATAATTTTCTTGGGATCGTGTTCCCCTTTTTTATTGTAGCTATTTACGCATAAGGCAACCCCATCACAACCGCCAAGATATTTCATCAGGAAGGCTTTTCCTTCCATAACGCCGAGGCCGCCCGAAGGGGAACAGTCTCCATCTCCGAGAACGCGTGTTGAGTCACTAACGACAGCGACTAGGTTTCCGCGGTTTGAAAGTTCAAACGAGGCGTCGTGGTGATCGCGAATTTCCGTTGAAACCTTAGAAACGCCTGGTGTATACCACACATTAAACCAGTTAAATCCATATAGACCCGCCTTGGGGATGGTGGTCATTTTACCGCCGTAAAACTTATGCATGTGGTAGGAAAGTTCCTTTAAAAAAACCGTCTTCCCTTTTGCAATCTGCTCTTTTGAAAAGTTGCTAGGAAACATTGCGTCGAGGTTTTTTAACTCTAGATCGAAATTGGCCATGGGTTCATCCTTTCCTGTGATCTTTTGAAGGTATCTGACAAAAGTGTGGAAATCTGGTACGTCTCGGTGTCGTCCGCTGTACAGGATCGCTTGGATTTTTGATAACGAATTCCAACTAGGTTTTTTAAGCCTTGCGAGGGTCCTGTAGCGATGAGAGAACAACGACTAAACATAATAAAAAATCGAGTCATATTAGGGACCCTGATCATAGTCTTAAAGTTCTGAGATCGTCAAGCGACTCCTTAAGAAAAACGCCTTCAAAAGCGTGACTTGGGGCTCCTGACACAAGCGGAGATGTGACGGAGGGAGTGTATATTTTTTCTATAAGGTTACTATTCAAAAGATTGAACAGAAGAGAAGAATAACGTCAGCAGATGGTTGAATTAGCGGCTACAGAGCTTTCACCAAAGTAAAAAGCGTGTTTAAGTTGCGCTGGATCGTGTTAACGATCTTTCCCGAACATTGAGACTTTATCGAAGGTATGCGTTAGGCGTGTATAAAAAGGAAGGAAGGGGAGGATTAATGCAGAAATTGGGGAGGGGATCAGCCAATGTCGGGAAGATTGTTAACAACAAAAACATAAACGAAAATCCCAGTTAGAAGTTACATCATAGTGAACAGCGTTCACTAAAAAATAGTATACACCGTTCACTAAAAAACGCAACGCATCGAGAAAGTATTTTTGCTGTTCGTACAAAAAACGTCTGGTTGGTGTCTGCTAATATGCGGATAAGATATCAAAAAAAATCGAAATGTGTTTTTCTGATAAATTTATCAGGTTTGGTTGTTTATCGCATGTCACCAGATGACAGAGATAGGGACTGCATCTGTTAATTTTTTGTCTGTTTTTTTATAAGATAGAATTCCTAGAAAAGTTTTTTAAAAAAAGAACATCTCTATTTTCTCGCAAAATATTCGGTAAATGAGTTGGAGCCATTGAAGGCCTAGAAGACCGCGACGATTTGACGCATGGAATTTTTTGAAAATCTGAATTTGACTGTCCCCCTAAAGTTAAGTTACTATCACCGGCGAATGTTTCCATATTTAAGGTAATAGTGATGCGTATTCGGGCGCGTAATCTTTTGTGGGGTCTTCTGCGGAATCTTTTGTCTGTGGCAGTAGTAGCGGTGATTACGCTCACTGCTCCGAGGGGCCTTGCAAAAGCACCTGAAGTCGTGTTGCAGGGGTTTCATTGGGAATCTTATACCTACCAGGAAGGGGGAAAACCTGATGGTTGGTATAGGATATTGACGTCGCAAGCCGATGATTTTAAATCTATTGGAATTACTACGGTGTGGTTGCCGCCACCGTCGGCATCTTTTGTGGGTGATGCTTCAAAGGGCTGGCCCCATTCCCGTGGTTATCTGCCCACAGAGTATTATCAACTCAATACAAACTATGGGACTGAAGAAGAACTCAGACAACTCATCCGAGAACTTGAGGCGCGCGGTATTCGCCCCATAGCTGACATCGTGCTTAATCACAGGCACGCAACAGGGTGGAGTGTTACCAACGGAAAATCATGTCAAAATCTTTTTTTTAATCCTAATTGGGGACCAGAGGTTATTACGAAAAATGACCTATCTGGATGTGGAACCTCTCCGAACTATGATACGGGACGAGATAATATTACTTTCTTGGATTTAGACCATCTCAACCAAACAGTTCAGAATGATCTGATTAGTTGGTTGAAATGGTTACGGTGGGATGTTGGTTTTCGTGGTTGGCGATATGATCAGGTGCACGGGTACGGAGGCAACTTTGTAGGGATCTACAATCACGAGTCTTCTCCGGAACTTTCCGTGGGTGAACTTTGGGATGGGTTGGACTATGGCTGCTCGGAAGGGCTATGTTATAACCAGGATCGTCATCGGCAGTCGATCGTCAACTGGATTGATTCCACATGGAAACACGCATCGCTTCCGCCTGAAGATGCTGCGATGGCCTTTGATTTTACGATGCGCGGCATCTTAAGAGAAGCTATCCTGAATCAGGAATTCTGGCGTCTTAGCGATATTCAGGGGAGGCCACCCGGTGTCGCAGGTGTTTGGCCAGCTAAGGCGATGTCGTTTATTGAAAATCATGACACTGGCTCAACTCAAAGACTCTGGCCGTTCAGTGATGAACCAGCCAAAATCATTCAAGGATATGTTTATATTTTGACCCATCCGGGTGTCCCGTCGATTTTTTACGACCATCTTTATTACTGGGGTCAAGAGATGCGTCAGCAAATCATTGATGTTCTTAAAGTTCGAACTCGTCAAATGCTTCATGCACAAAGCAGTCTTCGCATTGAGAGGGCAGAGCGTGGTTTATATGTCGCCTATATTGACGAAAAAGTTGTTGTGAAACTCGGTCCAGTCATGTGGCAGCCATCCGGAAAAGTGAATCTATGGAATATGACGGCTTTTGGTAAAGACTACGCCATTTGGGAGAGGCGGTAAGGCAATGAATGAGCCGCCTCCTGAGGCAGAGTAGTCGTCAGTGGACCTTCCCGCGCGCAAAAGAAGCAAAAATTCCTAATCCGCAGAGGACAGCAAAGATGGCAAAGCAGATCTTTGTACAAAGCATAAAAGCATCAACTGTAGCTGCTGCAAGGGGGATATCTCCTAAAAATTGTGCGAGAACAAAAGATGCGATTCCCATGCTCATCGTTTGGCCTGTGATTCGCATGGTTCCAAGCGTGCTTGATGCGGTTGCATAAAGTTTTTTCCCGACAGAACTCATGACAGCGTTTGTATTCGGTGAGGAAAAAAGTGCAAAACTGAAACCAAGTAAAGCAAGACATGGAATTATAAATGCGTTAGAGGAGTCTGTTTTAAGGAAAAAAAGAAGGACGAGCCCCATTGTTGTGAGAAACATGCCAATCGATGCGATGAGTTGTGGTTCGATTTTGTCGGAAAGTCGTCCCGATAGAGGGGAAAAAATCGCTTGGATAACCGGCTGAGAGATTAAAATGACTCCTGCTGATTGAGGAGAAAGTCCTTTAACTTGTTGTAGATAAAGACTCAGGAGAAAACTAATAGCGAACGTGGCACTGTAGTTAATTAATGCAGCCAGATTTGATAAGGCGAAGACTCTGTTATTACAGAAGAGACGAACATCGAGCAAGGGATCGGCCAGTTTTAACTCCCATTTGATAAAGGTAGCAAGAAGCAAGAATCCTGCGACGAGAATCAAAACCCCTGAATAATTTTTAATCGTGGAAAACCCGTACATCAGTGCAAAAAGTGATGTTACGTATAACACACTGCCGAAGTAATCTATTTTCTTGGTTTGAGATTTAAGATCATCTTTTGGAAGACCAAAAAAACCAAACACAATGGACAGCAGAGCGATGGGGACGTTCACAAGAAACACACTGCTCCAGCCAAAGTTGGTGGTAAGAAACCCTCCGATAAAGGGGCCAAGAGAAAGACCTATATATACTACGCCAGTATTTAAACCAATAACCTTCCCGCGTTCTTCGGGTGGAAAGACAGAAATTAGTATGGGCATCGCAGTCGCAAAAGCCATGGCACCTCCGATGCCTTGTATGGCACGAAGGAGAACAAGAACCCACCCGTCTAAAACAAAGGCCATCAGAAGTGATGTCGTCATAAAAACAGTCATTCCCCACAGGAAGAAAAGGCGCCTTCCGTAAAGATCTGCTAGGGCTCCAAAAGGGATAAGAAAGATGGCGGAGCCAAGAAGATAGGCTGTTGCCACCCAACTCAGCAAGACGGCGGTCATGTTTAGGTCTTTGCCGATAAGAGGCATAGCCACGTTGATGGAAGAGCCTGTGAACGGTGTAAGGAACGAGGCGATCATGATCACCATGAGGACGGTCGATCTTTTAGATGTTATGACACTTTCCAAATTGATACTCCATTTTTAGAAGCGAGCGGCATCACTATTTTTTAATCGGAGCCTCTTTTGTCTTTTTCACTTTATACTCAAACTTGGCGCCTTGAGAACGTGCGAGTTCAAGAAATTTTTTGGGGACTTCATGGGAGAGGTCTGAAAAAATACTAAAACTATCCCCACCAAAAGCATATTGAGAAAGGCCGAGTTTTAAAAAGTAGTCGCCGCCACTTGTCACTCCTGCTACGGCGTTATTAATAAAAAGAGGTCCACCCGAATCTCCGAAGGTCGTCAGGGCGTGACGGACATTTTTCCTGTCTTCACGTCCAGAGGAACTGCCAGCAATGATGATGGTCCCAGGGAAGGTCGGTTCATTATGAGGCCATATTGGAATTTCATTCAACCCAATTTGTTTATAGGCCCTTTTATCATTTGGAGATGTCGATAGCTCAAAGCCAATCAAGGTGACTTTGTCTTCTTCTTTAGGAGATCGGTGGAAGAGTTCCGACACAGATGGTGCGGTATTGTCGGGGAATAACAGAATGGCAACATCAAACGGCACAACATCGGCGCTTGCCATTTGGGCTGGTTCATCAAGGTTAAAGCAATATTTTTTCCCGGGCTGAATAATATGGAGGGCTTTAATGCCTGAACTTTTAAGAAGTTCGGGATGAGCCTCCAGTTGTCCTAGATCGACGACGTCGCCAGGAAAATATTTAAGAATAACATTTGGATGATCTGAGACGCAATGAGCCGCGGTGATCATTGTGTTTGAACTGATAAACGTTCCTGAACAGTGTGTAATGATCGTGGAGTTCGTTTTGTCGATGAGAGCAATAAGACCGACAGAGTCGCTAATTCTTTTTAGATCGGATGTTAACTTAATGCCAGGTGGAAGAATAACCGCAGTCTGTTTTTTCTTTTTTAGAGCAGCTATTGAATCTGTTTTTGAGCTGGACAATTTTTTGGCAGTTTCGACTTCGAGTTCTTTTTGCGTAGACGAAGCGTCTTGAGCGGACGTGTTTCTACTCAAAATGTTAGATTTTATGCTTTTGTTAGAATGTTTTGTACATGTGCTTAGCGCAAGGCAAATAAATATGGCGAGTGTACGTTTCATGTCAACAACCTATCGGTCAAAATGATCTGACTTTTCTAGTGAACGATTCTGAGCACTATCATAGGCACAAAGCTTGTAGTAGTAAGTGCCGGAAGATAGTTCAGTCAGAGTTAATGTGGCATTTCCGTTTTCGGCGACTTCATCTGTTAGATTCCAAGAAACGGAATCTGTAGCTTCGCAGTCAGCAGGTGCAGATCCTTGCTGCGCGGAGACCCTATATCGCCATGGTTTGTCTTCTGTGACCACTTTCTGGACATGAAAGACGGCTGTTGTGGAATCTGGATCTGTCGGTGTATCAATGCTCGCAACAATAGGCATCCCAGGTTGACTAATCACAAAGGTTCCCGCTTTTCCGCCCGAGCGGTTCCACGCGCTGTCATATGAGCAGAGACTGAAGTTATAAGATCCAGTCTTCAATCCGGCCATTTCTAAGGAGCTACTCCCGTCCTCGTTAATGGTGTCCGAATACGCCCAATAGACCGTTTCGTTCTCAAGCGATGTTACTTCGCAATCAGCTGGTACAGTTCCTCCAACAATGGCTGAGAGTCTAAAGCGAATCGGATTGGCTTCTGCCGCAGCCTTAGCTACGGGGATGACCGCCGAGTGGGTTGTTGTCGTGATAGAGCCATTATTCGGAACTCCAGGCGCCGCGATTGAGAAAATGCCGCTTATTGGTGCCGATCGGTTCCATGCGCTATCATAGGCGCAGAGAATAAACTTATAAGATCCGGATTGTAATCCTATTAGTTCCAGAGAGGCACTCCCGTCCTCGTTAATGGTGTCCGAATACGCCCAATAAACCGTTTCGTTCTCAACACCTGTCACTTCGCAATCCGATGGAGCGGTTCCCCCGACTATGGCGGAAAGACGATATCTGATAGGGTTGCTGACTTCTGTCTCTCCTTTTGAAACAGGAATTGTCGCCGAGTTTGTGGTCGCTGTGATAGAGCCGTAACTTGGAGCTTCTGGAGTTGGAATCGTGAAACCGCCGGAAACGGAAGCTGATCGGTTCCAAGCTGCGTCGTATGCGCATGCTATAAACTTATAAGTTCCAGAACCTAAACCTGTCAAACTAAGCGTTCCGCTGCCGCTTTCTTGGATATCATCGGTGTAGGTCCAGTAGATATTCTCATTTTCGAGGTAGGTTGTTTCGCAATCGACTGGTTCGGATCCTTGTTTGGCAGATACTCTATAGCGGACGGGATTGGCTTCTGACGGATCTTTTTGGATTTGTATGGTCGCGGATACTGTATTGACTGATATGCTGGTTATTGATGGTGCTGCCGGCGATGGAATGGTAAAAGTTCCAGAGATGTCCCCCGATCGGTTCCATGCGGCGTCATATTGGCAAAGAAGGAACTTATATGACCCGCTGTTCAAATAGCTTAATACTAATGTTGCGGTGCTATCTTCTTGAATGTCATCAGTATATGTCCAATAAACTGGTTCCGTTTCTGAGTAAGTATCTTCACAAGTAGCAGGAGCCTCGCCTTTTTTTGCAGAAATTCTGTATCGTGAAGGTTGTTCCTCGGTGCTATCTTTTGCAACAGTGAGTGTTGCTTCCGTTGTTGTCGTGCTTATGGAATTGAAAACTGGTGCTAGGGGAGGATCGAGAGAAAATGGGACAATCGTTCCCGCTGTTCTATAGTCTTCTGATGTTCTTGTACAAATGCGAGCCGTATAAGATCCAATTTGCAGGCCATCGATGGCAGCGAAGACTTCTGGTTGGTTGGCATCAGCCCAAGCGTAGACTTGGCTGCAATCCGAAGGTGGTTCATCACCGGGAGTCAGAGCAACCATAAACTGCGACGCATTCTCTCCGCCACTCGCCAATTTTAACGTAACTGAATGAGTTGTTTTATAGACTTCTACGGAGGGGTTGGACACACCTGTTGACGTGCCGTCTTGATTCATTTCAATAAAACCTTCGAGAGAGGCTTTCGAGCATGAAGAATAGGCTTGAAAATTTCCAAGTTTTATCGAATTTACGCCCAGAGTTTTTTGGTTACTTGTGAGGTTAAGAACGTTGCTCCTCCATACGTAAGCGCTATGAGTATCCACAGCAGAATTAGCTTCTTGTATGGCAACAGGCGGGTCTTCTGGCGGCGCGACGACTTCTATTTGTGATATCTCGGGTTCGGGTGTTTCATCGGGTAGGGGACTTTCCTGAGGTGGTGTTTCCTCAGGGGGGGGGGGGTCTTCAGGTTGATCGTCTAAAAGAAGATGAAGTGCTTGGGCGGCGCCAGTTTTTAACAGAATACAAAGATCGCTTTGATTGATACTACCTTCAAGAAGGGCTACGGGCGACGCAGTTATGTCGATGGCTAGAGTCATCGGTTGTAATAACTCTGAAAAATTTTCGCCCTTATTACTTACTCCCGCAACTGTGAGAGCTTCTGATATTGGCTTTATCTCCGCGAGGGATTTGAACTCTTGGGGTTGATCGGACTTTCCAAGAGTGATTTTGCCATCCTCTGGAAGTGCATTAGGGGGGACGTTGACAGCAGCAACATCAATTGCAAGTTGTCCGCCGGACGCCTTGCTGATTATAGCTTCGGTCGAACTGACTCCCGCAACACGATCGTTTACCATCGTGCTTGGGACTGCGCCAGTTTTAGGTCCGTCAGAACTTGATTTTCCAGGCGACTTACGGTTTTGGGCAGTGGAAATTGATATTAAGAGTATAAAAAGTGGTGCGATAGAGCGCTGTTTTAAAGACAAGATTTGCATAGAAAATTCTCCGTTATTTACCGCCAGTCTTGAGAAACTTTCGATAACCCCTGGTCCGACGAGACATCGGAATAAATTGACTGAGGCTTTAGATTGCGAAAAGGGACACGATGTAGAAAATCGAAATATAAGTAGAAAAAATGATGCTTATCAAGATGTTAAAAACTCCACTTTTTCTCGATAACGATCGAAATGTGGCATGAGTTAGACGTGGCAAGATCGCCTATTCGTCCCCCAGCAAAGACATCGTATTCATCATCAGGTGGCTGAATATATTTGCAAAAGTATCGAGCCGTTTTGCTAATACGGCCGACAGGTTACACAATATTCAAATTTTTGACAAAGCATTTTAAAAAAATGGTTGAAGGTCATGTAACCTGCTTTAAAAACTGTACAAAGGAGACATTCTCGTTTAGTGTCATAGGTTGTTTATAACCATGTGAGGATCTACAGTGTCGGTAACTTCATTCATTGCTGTTAGATATCTTAAAGCCAATCGCGGCAATCGTTTTTTTTCTTGGATAGCGGTACTGTCGGTGACAGGCATTGCGATCGGCGTGGCCGCGATGATTGTTGTGCTGTCGGTGATTAATGGATTCGAAGATGAGTTGCGAAAACGTTTTCTTGCCGCAAATTCGCACATCATGATTTATCAGTTTCCTGCCGGCATGGTTGCTCCTAATGAGTGGGCGAACGAAGTTAAAAAGGATTTTCCAAAAGATATTAAAGCGATTTCACCCTTTGTTCACGGTGAAACGATGATTCGTAAAGATTCGATGATGCATCCCTTGATGATTAGAGGTATTTCGCCCGATGCGCGGGAAGGTGTTCAGAGTCTTCGATCTATCGTGCGCCCTAAGTCAGCTCTCGATCGATTGCAGGAAGAGCTTGATAAGCCTTCGCTTATTGAAAATCCCGACGCGATGCCATCAATGATTATTGGAAGTGCGCTACTTTCACTTCTTGATGCGAAAGTTGGAGATACTGTTGAACTGGTGGCGCCAACTTCCGAGGAGAAGATAGGCGAGCTTAAAAAGTTTAAGATTGTGGGTGTTTATGATTCTGGGTTGACGCATTACGACAAAAAGATTGGCATTTTGAGTTTAAATGCGGCTCAAAAATTTTTCAAAATGGCAGATCGCGTCACTGGGATCGAAATCGGACTATTTAGGCCGCAAGATAGCCGTGAAATTGCGAGTGTCATGACGGAAAAATATTCGGCGTCCATTCGTGAGTGGCAGTCATTTAACCGTCCGCTATTTGAAGCGATGCAGATGGAACGAGCGGTCATCGGTTTAATTGTGGCGCTTGTGGCTTTTGTGGCGAGTTTTAATATTTTGACGACGCTTTTTGTTTCAGTCAGTCAGAAACAACGGGATATTTCTGTTTTAAAGGCGTTGGGAGCTTCCAATCGTCAAATTCAGTGGCTTTTTGTTCAGCAAGGTGGCGTTATAGGGATTCTGGGCAGTCTAGTAGGGGTTGTTCTCGCTGTTTTTATTAGCCAACTCATAGAAAGGTATCAATTCGTCGATTTACCAGATCTATATCTTTTAACCACGTTACCTATGAGTTATGATTGGAAAGTTTATCTAGGCATTGCTGTTGCGGGTGTTCTGATATGCGTCGTTGCGGGGATTTACCCTGCTCGCATTGCAGCCAGAGTAACGCCCTCAGAGGGATTCCGAGGTGCTCGGACGTTTGGATAAAGGGGATGGCTGATGACGATTAAAAAAAAGGATCAAAAGAGTCATAAAAAGCTTAGACCTGTCAAAAAAGTGCCAGAGCTGGGGAAGCTGCCCTCTGATAGTTCTTCTGCTGCGGCGAGTTCTGCATCTTCTGTATCTCAGGAAGTCTGCGAAGGTTCCGTATCTGAGACAGAAAAAAAGCCAAAACGCATAGCACAGGGCGCTGTTAGGCTTCAGTTTGCGGGAGAGCTTATTATTGTCAAATGTCCGGATCCCGCTTTTTCAAGTCTTTTTCGAAGATACCAGATGCTTTTTGAGTCGCTTGCTAATATGGAGCGTTCGTCGCGGCTTATTGTTTATAAGATGCTTAACGCGCTCATGTTGACGAGTTATGCGAAGAAGACGCTAGATAAAGCCCAAAAAAAGAACCTTTTTGATTACAAAAATCGTTTGTTTTTAGACCTTGCTAATGACCCTGTCACGCGCCAGAAGATCAACTTTCGTTATCTGATATCGCCGAATTTTCGCGTGAACAAGTTTTGTGATGAGTGCGAAAAAAAGAACACCGAAACGGGGCTTGAACGTCGCGAGTGGAAATATTGCCCGAGTTGTGTAGTGGATCATGAGTTCTATAACATCTTGTCTATGAGGCATAAGTTTAAGGGAGGGCAGGCGACAATTTTCTTGAGCAATGATCTCATCAAGAGTATTTCACACTTTCCGCAAGTTCAACGTGGTAAAATCGATGAATGCAAAGAAGAACTTCGCTACCAGCAGTACCACTACAATGTTCAGAATCTCGATGTGTTTGAGTTACAAGCAATTATGAAGATGAATGAGCTGTTCCTCGGTCGTAAATGAGTTAGTGGCGATGCGGGGGATCGACATTTTGAGGAGGATGTTTCGTGAAAAAACTATTGTTAGTAGGAATAATGGTGTCGTTTGGGGGCGTTTCGAGTTGTGTGCCACCGCCTCCTCCAGAATCACCAATGTTGAAAATCACGGATACAACCTTTGTTAAGCGAGATATTGTTCCCGCTGAGTTAAGGGCGGGGCTAGTCGATTACAAGTTTCAAGGTACGAACTACCAAGCCGAATGGATCACATGCCAGCTAAAAAAGTCCAAAGGCGTTGTGTTCGTGATGCATCGTGACCAATATGGATTTGATAACAAAGAATTTTGTACTGGTTGGATTGGACAGACTTTTCTAGCGGCGGGTTATGATATTATTACGGTTAATCGGCCAGGATATGCTGGATCCACCGGGAAGCCTGATTTTGGCGGTCCTCAATCGATAGCAGCCTTTGAAGCAGGGGTCACTGCCCTACAAAAGCAAAATCCGGTCATGAGAACTATTGTGGGTGTATGGGGATATTCTACAGGTGCGGTTGCGGCCGCCTTTTTTGCGAAGAAGCATCGGGGGATTTCATGGCTTATTTTTGGAGCTGGTATTTACGATCTCGAAGATCTGCTGAGGACTTCTCAGAGTTCATCTCTTAAGCAGGAGATTAATGGTGTTGTGAAATCATTCGGGAACAAAGGTATTGAAGAACGATCGATCGCTTATGACGTCGAAGGGCTCCCCAAAAAAATCCAGATTTATCACGGTAAGCTAGATGTTGTGGTTCCGGCAGCTCATGCACAGGCATTTCGCGACGCCTTGGCTTCGGCGGAATTTGATGTTACGTTCCAGATATTGGATGGAGTATCTCATGAAATCCCTGTGGCACCGCATAGTCAGATACTTGAAGTGCTTTTACATGCTTTGTCTCAGTAGCGCTAAACTTTCTTCGAAATCGCATTAACCACGGATTCGACTCCTTGCTGAGTCATCGTGTTGAGGTTTTGAACGGGTGAGGAAACGGCGTTGACCGGTAAATTCGCCACCATGTTGTATGCCGCGATAGCACTGACAGCAAGTTCGTGGGCGGCTGGAATGGTTTCAAGTTCAAGAAGGGATCGGGCAGTTCCTTGGGACTTCGCCGAAAAAATCTGAATGAGCATTTCCGGGAGGTTGACGTCTGCAAAGGTCGCAAGAGTAGCGGGAATATCAGCAGTAGGGAAAAAGTGGCAGAGACTTTTTTCGCAGAGCATGCGGTTTGTAGAATTGCGGCCGTCTCTTAGTTCGATGAGCATGTCGTTGAGGGCCTGTCTCTGATCACTGGATTGATAGCGGATAATATTGTGCATCAGTTCATCAATAAGTTTTCTAGCGCGAACGTCGAGGAAAAATTCTTTTATTCTTAAGTCGGTGACGTTCAATTCTGAATTGGCGGTATTTTTTTCTGCTGCGATCATTTGCTGTTTTTCTTCAGCCGAGATTCGTGTCTGGACACGCCATGCCTTATCCTTAAGGATTGAGAGCTTAGCAGAACGTTCAAGAAATGAAGGCTCTGTCGAAAGGAAACTTGGGGGTGGTGGCAGGGGACCACTAAGAACGTGAAAAAACTTACTGAAACCAGGATTTTCAAAGTTCATCGCCGGGGCAAAAGGGAATTTCGTCAGCACAGGAAGAACGAGCGAGGCAGGGTTATTAGAGTCATATTTTGCGAGAGTTTCGTAATAATCAACGTCCGGATCGATAAAGATCGGTTTTGAGGTAATATCTCTGATTTTCATGAAAGCCTAC
>CAILAO010000757.1 GCA_903832105.1 uncultured Pseudomonadota bacterium
CTTAAAAACTTAAAATCTTCGGGTCTACTTCTCACAGCAGATCTGAAGGAATGGTAAGCACTAAAACCGCCAGAAGCCTGGTAAACCTGTAAGCCTAAAGAAACGCGCCGTTCTGTAATATCTTTTGAATCAGGATTCGTACTGCTTTTCTTTGCATCTTCTCTATCCCTCGAATATGCATGCGTTTGCGCGTACATAATACCAGTGACAGCAATGCCCGTGTAACACCCTGCAGCAGCGCCCTGCCCTTCCCACCACTGATCGAAGCCAGGGAGAAGAAAACTTACCGCAGGAAAAAATAAGATATCTCTTGGCCGGTCTGGCTCCGAACGTAGGCGAAACGAACTCTCTTGATCTCCATGGTATTTCGGAAGCGAAGACCCTTCCGTTACCTCTTTTTCCTCTTCTGCCGCTTTTTCCTCTTTTGCCGTTTCTTCCTCTTTTGCCGTTTCTTCCTCTTTTGCCTCTTTTTCCTCTGCAAAAAGAATTGCTTCACACGACCCCTCGCATAACAGCATCGCGAGCTTAATCATTGTCAAAAATAAGAAATTAAAAAAGAGTGCCTTGCCAAGCCGCTTCATAAATCTATCAGCCCCCAATACTTCCTGACATTAGATTACATTAATTGCATATTACATAACGAAGGATTTTGATAGCGAAGACTTTAATTATATTGTATTTATTATGGACTGAGTCCCTGTTACGAATTGCATTTATCCATTAGAGGATTCTCATGCTAGACATTAAATTTATTCGAGAAAATGTTGACGTCGTTAAAAAAGGTGCGGAGTCAAAACGCATGACTGTTGATATCGACCGTCTTCTTCATTTGGATACCGAAATAAAACCGCTTCAGCAACAACTCGAAAAACTATTAGGGGATCGAAATCGCCTTTCAAAAGACATAGGAAAAGCGTCCCCCACCGATCGCGAAGTCCTTAAAACGGCTGTTCAAGACATTAAGGGAAAAATTGATTCAATAACTGAAGATCTTCGTCCAAAAAAAGAAGAGTTTGATTCCCTCATGCTCTTCGTTCCTGCCCCCCCTGGAACTGGTGTACCAATTGGGAAGGATGACTCTGAAAACGTATCAGTCAAACAGTGGGGCGAAGTCCCAAAATTCTCGTTCGCACCGAAAGATCATGTCGCACTCGGGGAACGATTAGGAATTGTGGATATTCCGCGAGGGGTTAAACTGGCTGGCAGTAGGTCCTATGTTTTAAAGGGCGAAGGTGCCATTCTCGAACAAGCGATTTTGCGTTATTCATACGAAAAACTACTAAAAAAGGGTTATACGCCGCTTTCGATCCCAGTCCTTGTGAAAGAAGATGCCATGATTGGTACGGGTTTCTTCCCTCTCGGACGAGAGCAGACTTACTACGTTGAAAAAGATGAATTGGCCCTCGTAGGGACTGCTGAAGTTTCATTGACGAGCTATTTTTCCGCGGAAACACTCGATGAATCGGACCTTCCAATCCGACTCTTTGCTCAAAGTCCGTGCTTTCGCAGAGAGGCAGGAACCTATGGCAAGGACACCAAAGGGCTCTACCGTGTCCATCAATTTCAAAAAATCGAACAGGTGATTATAGCACGGGCTGATCCTGAGGTATCAAAAGCGATGCACGCTGAAATCCTAGGTAACGCCGAAGAGATCTTGCAAGATTTCGGCCTTCCTTACCGCGTAGTTGATGTGTGCACAGGTGATCTTGGCCAAGGACAGATCAGAAAAAACGATATTGAGACCTGGATGCCCTCACGAAACGGTTACGGAGAAACCCATAGTTGCTCTACCTTTCATGATTTTCAGGCTCGACGACTGAAACTTAGATATAGAGACCGCACAGGGAATCTGTCTTATTGTCATACTCTTAACAACACAGCTGTTGCTATGCCTCGTATCTTAATTCCACTTCTTGAATGTTTTCAAGAAACAGATGGACGCGTCCGTATTCCAGAAGTTCTGAGACCTTACATGCGCGGGAAAACCCATCTAGGCTAAGATTTTTAAAAACTTCAAAAGGAAGCAAGAAATCATGACTAAGGTAGCCTTTAATGATGAAACAAAAGAAATGTCTCGTCATGTTTTGAAATATGACGGCAAAACTCCCGACTTTGATTCGACTGTTTTTGTTGCTCCAGGTGCTTTTGTGATCGGCGATGTGACGATCGGAAAAGAGTCTAGCGTATGGTTTAACGTTGTCATCCGGGGTGACATTCACTACGTCCGTATTGGCAAACGAACGAACATCCAGGACAATTCTGTCATTCATGTTACATCTCACACGGGACCAGTTAATATTGGAGACGAAGTCACCATTGGTCACGGAGCCATTCTGCATGGCTGTACGATTGAAGACCGCTGCCTCATAGGGATGGGGGCCATTATTTTGGACGGTGCCGTTATTGAAAAAAACTGCATTGTAGCTGCCGGGGCGTTAGTCCCCCCAGGGAAACGTTTTCGCTCGGGATCTCTTGTTTTAGGATCTCCTGCTACTGTGTCGCGCATGCTGACGGAGGAAGAGTTGAATTTTTTGATCCTCTCGGCAAATCACTATGTCGAAACTTCCTCGCAATATATTCAAATGCTTCATCGATAGGAGAGACCTCATGCGGGTTTTTCTCGCTTTTTCCTGCCTCGTATTCGTATTTCAGATAGGTCTGGCTGATACCAATTCAAAAGACAAACCCATCATCAAAATTACTAGTTCAGCTTTTAAAACAGGAGAGGCCATCCCAAAAAAGTATACTTGTGACGACTCTGACGTGTCTCCCCCCCTTGAAATTAGGTCCGTTCCTTCGGGTACAAGAAGTCTAGTTCTTATTATGGAAGACCCTGATGCACCCCGAGGAATCTTTGTTCATTGGATTTTATTTAATCTTCCAGGAACCAACCAAACTCTTGCAGAAAAAGTCCCCTCCCTTGCCAAACTTGATAACGGGCCAATCCACGGTCAAAATGGTTTTACGCAAAGCCCATCAAATCCCTTGCTAGGTTACAATGGCCCCTGCCCCCCCGAAGGTACACACCGATATTTTTTCCGCGTCTACGCGCTAAATACAGTACTAAATCTTCAACCTGGAGCTACAAAAAATCAAATCCTTGTCGCTATGAAAGATCACCTTATTGGCGAAGGATTTTTAATGGGACGGTATACAAGGGCGGAAAAAGAGAAAAAGTAACCTTAGCGTAAAATCAACATATGCTCCGCGTCAACCAGAGAAGGTCGCGAAGCGAGAGTATTTTCCCTTTTTCCCTTATGAAGATTTTCATACGCCCAAAAAGCTTCTGCTGCCAGAGCTGAGGCGCGTAAAACCCATCGCCCCTCAAGAAGAACGAACGCCACGACCACGACTTCAGGTTTTTCAATCGGTGTCATCCCGGCAAACCAGTTTCCAACACCTTGCGGCAGCCTAACATTTAGAGTTCCCGTTTTTCCACCCGTTTCAGAGTAAAACTCATGATATCTCGGTTTTCTAAATGCCGACCGCGCGGTTCCCCCTCGAACCGTTGCTGTCATCAAGGCACGCATCGTTTGCGCTGTTTGCTTGGAAAATAACGTCGGATGTAAAGCGGGATTTGATTCGATAATCTGATTTTTTATTGAATCTTGAAATAGAATAACTGGTAATGCTTTTCCGTCATTTGCTATACTCAAATTGATCCATGCTTCATGAATTGCACTTAAGCCAACATCTCCGAATCCTGCTGCAAAACGGCCAACAGTATCAGTCGCCGAATCTTCGATAGAAGGGAGCAGTTTTGGACTTTGTCGTAGCGCAAAATCAGTTCCAACCCGCCCATTCCAACCGAGTTTTCCCAGGTACTCTCTGATCGCATTATATCCCACAACATTAACAGCAAGCTTTGCAAAAAAAGTATTGCACGAATCTCCGTAAGCTTCCTGAAGAGTCATGACGCGAATATTTCCATAGAGTTTATCAACCAGCCAAGAACCATTCTTTGCCACTTCCTGGCAACTGCCAGAAAATGCCTGCATAAAACCGGGTTTAAGATTAGCGATTTCAGCGCCTGCCAGGGCCACTGTAGTTTTAAAAAGCGACGCTGCTGGAAAGCCCGCATGAAGCGCTGTATGGCTGTTCCCTCCCCAAAGTGAGGGGTGTCTCCCCTGGGACATCGCTAAAATTTTTCCAGTCGAAACTTCCGCAATAACCACGGTTGCAATAGGTTCACCGCTTTGTTTAATAAAACGATCCATGTGACTTTGTAGCACGGGATCAATTGTGAGTGCGCGTTCAGCGCCTGTGTGCTCATCGTGCAAAAAAATAACGCTTTCGTTACTCACCTCAGGAAGTGCACTTGGGATCTGTGGTAACGACGGAGTATAGTCGACATCAAGCAAAGGCAAGGCTTCGCCAGGAACGGCCTCGGCTGAATCTTTCTCTTGACCAAACGCAATAAAAATGCCCGTGACAAAAGATGCTGCAAGAACAAAAGACACACCGAACAAGAGGCGCCGGTTTCGTTTTTTTTGCATCACATTATCCTAAAAAGTCTTCACCAGAAAGATACACGCAAAGGAAAAACATCAAAAAAAACGCTCAAATGAAAACTTTAAAATTTAGTTAACTACAATTTTATTGTACACTAAAATGTCTGGATTTTGAAACATATTTATGAGGGGTTGAGTCATCTTAATTTTTCGATACATTCTTCGCGAACTAATCCCTCAATTTCTTTCCATCCTAATCGTCTTTTGCTCTGTTGTTGTTGTTTCTCAATTGGGACGGCTTTCTGACACACTGGCCCATGTGGGCATCACCCTTGAAAACGTTATGCTTCCGCTTCTTTTTATCATGCTTCCCTTTTTACCGTTGGTCATCCCCATGGCTTTTCTCTTTGCGGTTTTTCTTACATTTTCAAGACTGAGCGCCGATGGGGAGTATTCCGCCCTGCTTGCTTCCGGATATTCACTTGCTAGAGCTTCAAAGCCAGTCCTTTTGGTCGCTGCCGTTTTATATGTCGTTGGAGTTTTTGGTTCTCTGCACTTCGAAGCTTGGGGGAGGCGCGAATTAATCCAATTTTACTATAGGAAAACACAGACAGAAATCGATAATCTTGTGAAATTCAAAATGCAGCCCGGCGTCTTCCTCGAAGACTTCCTGGGTTTTGTTTTCTACGCTGAATCTGTTTCCGAAAACCGGAGCAAACTCGACAACGTCATCCTTGCTCCAGCAAAGGATCATAAAGGACAAGATTTTCTGCTGATGGCCCCATCTGGCAAGATTTCCGGCTCAGTTGAGAAAGGTGATTTTAAAATCGCGTTCGAAAACGGTCTATTCATTTCGGGAGCGGCAAATGAAAAGAGTTCAAGTGTTCTGAAGTTTCAAATGTCGGAAGTTGACCTCCTAAGACTCTTCCAAGAACGTATCTTTGGGACAGAATCCTCAACTGACGACTATCGAAGTCTCCCGCCTTTGGAACTTTTTGCATACGTCGAAAAGCTTAAAGCAGATCAAAACCGGGACAATTCTTTATTCTGGAAGGCTAGATATCTTCTGCATCAACGTTTCGGAACGCCTTTTGCGGTTATAGGTTTTGCATTTTTCGGAATGGTGTTAGGAATTCACGACGTCCGTAAAGGAAGAAGCGGCGCCTTTGCCGCAGCGCTCATGACTATCATGGGTGGCTATCTTCTACTCATGAGCTTTAAATGGCTAGCAGAACATGGGCACATTTCAGCTCCCGTTGGCGCGTGGCTCCCTTGTATTATTTTGATGCTTGTTGGAGGTTTTCTTGTGTTTCAAAAGAACCGCCTCCCACTCTCCGAGTCCCCTCTTGATCCTAAGAATATTCCCATTGTTTCTCGATTCTACTTCCCTGATCGAGAACGCTTTCACATTTAGGGACGGTGGGGGAATACGAAAAATTCTAATGACAAACACTGAAGAAACAAACACACCCAATCACTCCAGAGCACACTACAAAGCTCGTTGGCAAGTTAAGACGGAAGACCGTGGCTTTTGCTGTAACCTTTGCCCGAGACACTGTCGGATGACACCTGGTAGACGAGGCTTCTGTTATGTCCGCGTGGCAACCCCCGATGGTATCTTTCTTGAATGTTATGAGCGAGCCAGCGGTTTGGCAGTAGATCCGATCGAGAAGAAGCCTCTCTATCACTTCTATCCTGGTACAAATATCCTTTCACTCGGAACCATGGGGTGTAATCTTGATTGTTCCTTCTGTCAGAACTGGCACATGAGCCACCCCCAATCGGCCTCTCATAAATCCTCCAGGTCAGCCAACACTAATGTTCAAGACCTTGAACATATCGCAATAGAGGACCTTGTTAGCATTGCCAGGCATCGAAAACTCCCCAGCGTAGCCTTCACTTACAACGAGCCTATTATTTTTGCTGAATTTGCGATCGATGCTGCCCACGCGTTAAAAGATGCTGGAATTCATTCAGTCGCCGTCACTGCGGGTTATATCAGCGACGAAGCCCGTGCCGCATTTTTCTCGGCATTCGACGCTGCAAATGTCGATCTAAAGTCATTCGATGACAACTTTTATAAAAAGTACTGCAAAGCCAGTTTGAAACCCGTTCTTGACTCTCTTCTCTTTGTTAGAGAGAAGACTTCGCTTTGGCTGGAAATCACAAACCTCATCATTCCGGGCTTAAACGACTCCGACGACAATATTAAAAATCTTTCTCACTGGATTGTTCAGTATTTAGGGGTAGATACGCCCCTTCACTTCAGTGCCTTTCACCCCTGTTTTGAGCTACAAGAGATTCCAAGGACTCCTGCCTCGACCTTAGTCAAGGCCCGCGCAATCGCAATGGAAACCGGGCTTCGTTATGTGTACATTGGCAACTGCTCAACCCAAGACGGTTCGAATACTCGCTGCCATCAGTGCCAACAACTTCTGATAGACCGGAAGGGCTACACTATCAAGTCAACTATAGCCCCCTCGGGCGCCTGCCCATCATGTGGTTACATTTTGCCGGGACGTTTTTAGATCATTCCCTAAAAAGCATCAGCCAAAACCCTACATCCCTTGCCTTCTCTATGACTTGACTCGAATCGTATATTCGTAACATTCAGATATTACAGGTTATATAGTCTCACCTAAAGTTTTATAAAAAGCTTCCGATAATAATGATGAGGCATGATCGTTAAAAGGGGGACACATGAACATTTTCTATAAAAGTTTTGCGATAACATTTTTGTTCATCGGTGTTATCGGACTAGCGCCTTTTGCGCACGCGGAAGAATATAACCTGTCTTATGGTGCACGCGTCACCGAAGCAAACGGCGCGCCGATCTTGGGTCAAGATGGAAAACTTGATCTTGAAGTCAGCTTTTATAATGCGAGTTCCGGTGGCTCACCGATTGGTCCAAGTCCTATCTCGTTTCCTGGGACTAGCGTTGCGGAAGGTGTTTTCCAGCTCGGCATCACGTTAGCTCCAACAGAATTTCA
>CAILAO010000758.1 GCA_903832105.1 uncultured Pseudomonadota bacterium
GAAAAGCTGAGGGTTACATTTGGGCCATCGTAAAAATTGAGAAAGCTGGTGGAAAAACTTCCTTTATAGGTTCTCCCTCCTCAGTCGGCGTAGACTTAAACGGCGAAGTCACTCAACCACAACAGGGAAAATCCTATAGTATACGGAAGTTTAAAACCGAACGCTTCACGATTAGCGTTCCAACTCATCTAGATGGAAACATTACCGAAGTAAAAATTGGTCTCATGGATCTCGCTAAGAAAACAAAGCAAGTAGCTGTGCCAGTCGCCGCCAAGAGTCTCATTAAATATGCCGTCAAAGAACCGGAAGTTAAAAAGACGGCTCTTCCATCAACAGAAATGTCGCCGTCAACAAAGGCGCCCGCTGCGAGTAACGCGGCTAAACCCGCGACGGATGCCAACACAAAAAGCTCCCAAAGCGAAACAACTTCTCCTGCGGAGACTGCCCCCCCAGCAAATAACATGAATAAACCGCTAGAGGGCACAACTCCCATAAATGAACCATCGAGCGAGCAAGCACCCCCACAAAAAGCCGGGTAAAAAATGTCGGTTAGAGTTTCCCTCAGTCTTTTTCTCTTCGCGCTGATTCACTCGGGCTGTTTTTCTGCTGAGACTGCCGACAGTCCTTCCGCGCAAGAGGTTACAAGAGCATCTGAGGCAAACCCAAACTCTCTTAAACCTCGCAAAGTCACTCTGGAATCCCGTCTCCCCAAACGATTTGTAATCCTGCCATCAGAGTCTCTGGGTGAGTCAAAAGAATCAGGCGAAGTTAAAAACCATGATTCCGACCTAACCCACGAAAAGATGGTCTATTTTCCCCCCGACCTCTTTGACGAAAGTTTCATCATTCGCCCTCGGGCAGAGCTTCGCACAGGTCCGGGAACCCAGTTTCCGCTTAACGAACAGGTCCTTTCCAATGAAACCAAAGTCCTTGTCTTCGAGAGATTAGGCGTATGGCGACGCGTTCTCGCCTATGAAACAAACGTCTCTGGCTGGGTTCACCATCAAACCCTAGCGCCCACGGCACCCAATGAAAACGGCATAGCGCTTTCGCCATCTGATCTCCCAAATCTCGTGGTACTACGGAGGGTCACGAAAGTTTTTTTAAATCCCGACTTCCACCCTAAGAAGGTTGACATTCCTAGAGGCTGGGTCTTTAATTGGTTATGTCGAAGAAATAAAAAATATTTAGTTTGGATCAAAGAAACGAACTCGGTTGTATGGCTATCAGAGGAGGACGTCCGATGAAAGGAAGTGTTTTTTTTCTCGCAATATTTTTCTTATTCACATCTTGCACACCCACTCTTTCGGGTGTCCTCGTCGGAGAAAAAGGCGAATTTGTTTCGAGTCCTGAGGCGAGAGTAAACATATCCTGTTTATCGACTCAGGCGACCCAATCAGATCAATCAAGTCCGGCAAAAATCTTCCTCGTTTCGGTGAGCAATGACGGGGAATTTTATACACGAGAAAGTTTAGAACCTGGATCTTATCTCGTCGAAGCACTTGTTCCTGGATATAAAGCAACCTCGGTAAAAATTAACGTTCCACACGCTGAAAAAGTAAAACTCAATTTAACACCCCTTAAAAATCTTGAACCTCTGTCTATTGACGCTAATCCAGAAAACGATGCGGGAAAAGGAGCTGGAACGGCAACGTTAACGCCGCCCCAGTTTTAATAAAAAAAAGGAGAAATGTTCTATGACAAGAAGTCCTCTTAAATACCTGTTAAAGTGCTGTTTCATACTCGCCATACTCCCCGTGGTATTAACCTTTAGCTCCCTTACCGGTTGTACAAAAAAAGAAGTCTCAGTACAGCTTAATATCACTGCGAAGACAGACCAAAGCGAACCCATTGCAAATGCGGTTGTAAAAATTGATGGGCAAGCCGTAGGTGTTACTGATAGTAAAGGACAGCTCCTTGTATCAATGCAGCTGCCTGCAGGCTCTGAGAGGAGAGTCGAGGTAAAAAAAGATAGCGATCGGTATTATTTCGCGCCCTTTTATCGTAATTTCGTTGTAACCGAGGAAAAAGAGCAAACGATTCCCATCGCAGCTTTAATGCTCTTTGTCCCAAAACCCGGAGCTGAGGGCACTGAAGAAAAACAAACCGTTGGTCCCAAGGTTGCAGAGATTGAAGACGCATCAACGCCTGAAAAGGGAGAACCAAAGAAAGAACTTCCGGAGGTAACACCCAGCAAACCAGTGACACCTGAGCAAAAGAAGCCAGAGGAAGTTACCAGCAAAGATGCCACTAAACCAGCAGCCCCACAGAAAGGGGCTACAGAACCCGAAAAGCCTAAAGTAGAAATTGCA
>CAILAO010000759.1 GCA_903832105.1 uncultured Pseudomonadota bacterium
AGCCGGAACCTGGTTTTGCCAAGTCAACGAACTTTCATCGGCGCGGTAGCCATCATTGAAGAATTCACTTTTGTGCCACTGAACGAGAAATGCCCTGGTGTCACTGGGCTTGAAACGCAACAGCATGGATCAATGTCAGGATTTTCAACTTCAAAAATCAACTGTCCAGCGGCAGCTGGAGCAGGAGGAAGGTCTTTGGGAGCGCAAGTGTCACTTCCTGTACTCGTTTTAGCTCCCTCTGCAGATTCATTCGATGTTGAACCTTGCTTATTGCATGAGAAGAAAAAAAATGAAGAAAAGATGACGACATAAAGTTTCATGAATTCGTCTCCGGTTAAAATTAGAAGTCGACCATCCGACGGATGACGGTGACTTATCGTACAAAATTTGAAATTTAGTTAGAAAGAGCGGTAGAAAAATATTCAAACTGAAAGAACAAACATCGATAGATCGGTGGGTTGCTACAACAATCAACCGGCGGAAAATATGAATCGAATAGATATCCACAAAGGGTGCGGATGATGGGAATTGCTGATTTGTATCAAAAAGTGACAATAGATTCTTAAAGTTTTGGTGTTAAAATGGCAGTTTAAATCCAAAATTGCAAAATATTTCTGCGCGTTATATTTTTGGATCTCAAGAAGAATCTAGGACAGTATACCTAGTAAGATAATTTCGTGCTGAGTAGGTGACACAATACAAGAATCTGCATGGGGATCATATGCATCTTCCCGAAGGGTTAATCATAAACTCTTCGAGGAATCGCGAGACGAACGAGTTCAAGGGTCGGGAAAATGTTTTTTGCCATCGGGAGATTAAAGGTGCGGTGAACTTCTCACTCGAATAGTAGCGCAGATTGAAATCGAGTTCTCGAACAGTATGGTTGAGGTCTTTTTTCGTACTCTGAAGCACCGATGGCTCTATCTGATCTCTCTTCCTTCGTTTGAGGTCGTCCTTACAGCACTCTAAACATACATCCCGGATTATACCCACCGAATCCCGTTGAATGCTTTCCACGGCGGCACGCCGTTCGAAGTCTATTCTGGAAAATGGACGATTGCGGCACAAAATGCACTCCAAACGTTTCAAGTTGAAGCCAAAATAAACAGGATCACAGCGAATAAATCTGTTTCCTGCGGAATCTGTCCAGTGTAAAAGGTAACATTCACTCCGAGAGAGTGAACTACTTCCTGAGAATGCTTGGAATGAATCGCCACCGCCACTTTTCGGCTTACACAATTGTCCTGAAAACCTTAGTATTTCTCTGGAAAAGGCTGATTGATCATTACGAATTTTCGTGAGCTAAAACAGAAAAAGTCATGACGAGAAGCAATGCATAACTTTTTTATCTGGATTTCCCGCTTAGGAGCGTTATGGGTGATTATGGCAGCGATTTTAACGGCACCCGATATTTTCGCGAAAGACTTTATTTTTTCGCCGCAGAACGGTTGAGCGGAGTCGGAATATGCAAAAATACGGAGGGTTTTTCAACACGCCCCACTCTTTATTGAATGAGACACTTTCTTAGGCATGATTCCCGCGCCAATAAGTCCATCATGTGCCGTTTTTGCATCAAACGAGGTTCCCGGAATATACACGTCTATACCGGTGTGGTCGCTGCCGTCTGCAAGCTCTAAATACGAGGAAAAAACGTCATTTTCGTGGCTTTATAATGATCTGATTCCGTGCAAAATACCGTGTTTTTTTGAATTAAACCCAATTTTAGAAGTGCTTTCCTAGCCCCGGTGGCGTGGCAAACAACGAAGGACAATGTGAGATCGTTCTATTGTGTTTTCGCTTTGACTCGAAAGAAATATGTGCGACTGTCAAAAACCCATTTGCCATCTACATAGGTTGCGCATCTTCCTACGCTCGCACGTCCGTTGCATCTTGAGTATAGCCCCACAATGTAGCCGTCAGAAGTGAATGCATGTAACGTTTGCACGATATCCAAAGACCCAGGATCATCAGCGCTTACAGATCCCACAGCATAATCTCTCCACGTCTGTCCTTCATCGGTACTGATCAAAATTGCCAGAGCCTGGCCTTTGTCGGTACCTTTTGTGGATACAATATAAAGCGGTGCATTAGGGAGTCGAGAATCTGTCACAAAGTGGCCATTTCCAGTAATCCCATTCCAATCAGGCTGAATATCAATATCGCGCTGACCGGTCGTGAAGTTAAATCGTGAGTAATGGGTGCGATTGCCTGGATGCATCACACCCCAGATCTGGTAAGAAATATGTAGTTTCCCATTTTTTAAAATAAAATCACCTAGCCAATTGTGATCACCTTCTTCATTGCTAGGATTGGTTTTTGGAAATGTCACCATCGTTCCTGGGCCTGTATTGTCGTTGATAATCGGTGTTGATAACGACTGTCCTGCGAAATTTTTCCATGATTGCGCGCTATCATCGGAATAAACAAAGCTGATATTGCGATATAAACGCTCGCCATCGCCGCTTCCGCTCAAACCGCCTCGTTCAGTAGCCCAGCCCGCCACGATGCGGGATCCCTCCACAAAGAGATGTGGGTACATAATGGTTGCTGTATCTCCCTTTTTATTCATTGGAAAAGAGCGATCAATATCACCGTTTAGACCAATAATAAAAAAACTATTTACGAGCATCCCGATGTCGTTATTGCTGTTATAAGTGTAGTAATAAAGTTTCTTGATGCCAGGATCAAAAACAAGTCGAAACTTGTCGGAGTTTCCATTGGGAATTGATGTTATTTGTGGGTTTTGATATTGACTTGCAGCATCAAACCGAAACAGTCGTCCGTCACGGGGAAACCCTAAGGACCAAGTTGTTGCATCAGGATCGCCGTTGGCTAAAAATAAATTCCCCTGGTCGTCACTTTCAATGGCAGGTGCGTTGCATACTTTGCAGGTTTCTTCATAAATTTTTTGAAAACTTTTGCCATCATCACTGACTCGCATGAGTCTCCAAATCGTATTGCTGCCCTCAACGGCGACTTCTCCAGAAATCAAACTCGTTTCGTAACGTCTCGGTGCGTATGTGAAAAATATACCGTTTTTGTTTTGAGTGACTATGTACTTGGCGACGTTATGCAAAGACGAATGTGTAACCTTATCTTCTACAATGATGCTTTCAATGGGACATACTTGCCCCGACGAAGAACATCCGACAGAATCAGGAATGACAGTTTGGATAGAGGAATTATCATTGGTCACTGAAGTGTCAGTGGGATTATTTGAGTTGCTTTTAGGTGTTTCTGAGGTCGCTGGTTTTGTCGCAGGAAGGTTAGAGTGTCTTGATATTTTGTCGGGTTGACAGTGGACGAGAGCAACAAAGAAAGGAACATACCACAGGCAGAAACACCTCATATGCAACCTTTCTTGGGCTGCCCCCATACGTGCAAATGTATCTCATGTTCAAAATCTATCATGTATTCTCAATGTATGATTTCCTATTGGCTATACTACCAAAATACCAAATACTCCGCTGCAAATTCTACATCCGTAAAAATTTTAGACCAAATAAGAGACGCGATAACAATATGTTTTTATTAAAAAATTTATAAAATTCATCGTTTTGTTTTTGCAAAACCAAAGTCCTCCTGAAAACGACCGAAACTCCCACGTAGTTGGTTAGGGATAGTTCCTGATCGACCACGTTAAAGTAACGCGGAGGAGATTTGTCATGAAGCTATGCGCGAGTGTGTTGTGTATTGTATTGGTTTTTTCTGTTGCATCCTGTAGCAAAACCAATAGCAAAGTTAATAGGAAGATCGATATTCCCCACTGCCCCTTACAGGCAGCTGTTTTTTGCTGCAAAACGCCAATCAGGTTCAAATCCCCTGATGGTTTTGAGTCGAGGACGCTTATTTTGTCCTCGATTTTAGTCTTCATGCATTATGAGTATTTTTTTTTGAATATTTAGATAATAGATTATGAGTGGCCATTGTTGACGTTAATCATAGGCGGGCGTTTGGTCAGTATCCAGAATGTTAAACTGTCGTCTCGCAGGTCTAACGG
>CAILAO010000760.1 GCA_903832105.1 uncultured Pseudomonadota bacterium
CATATCTTGATCCGAAGAATAATGAATTCTTTCGTGAAGGAGACTACCTGCCGCCAGCACCACTTATGGAAATTGCAAGAGATCCATCAGATAAAAACATAGAGAAATGGTTTTCATACATCGAAAAGAAAAATTATCTGTCAGAAAGACTTTCAAAAAGACTTTCAGAATATGTTCAAAAAAGGCAAGGAGGCGTCGTATCGGATGGACGCCCTGAGCTTCAAAGAAAGGAGGTAGATCAAAGGAGGTTTAAGTTTAGGCTTTATTTTGACTTTGGGTGTCCTCATTGCCGAAAAATGCTTCAGGTGATGAGGGAGCTTCAGGGCCGAGGCTTTATGGTTGAAGCAAAAGAAATCGGAGGAGAAGGCAGCGACGGGGGAAAAAAACTTGCTGGCACTTATGCTGGCCTAGCTACAGAGGAGGAGATTAGAAAATTTG
This sequence comes from uncultured Pseudomonadota bacterium, assembly GCA_903832105.1. GTDB lineage: Bacteria > Bdellovibrionota_B > Oligoflexia > Oligoflexales > CAILAO01 > CAILAO01. The sequence goes on from CAILAO010000760.1 coordinate 439, forward strand.
GTATTAGAAGTGTTCCGCTCTTACTGGCATTCGATGAAGGGAAAAAGTTGGTTTACAGGATTCAAGGTTATCGCAATGAAAATGAAATTTTGGAAAATCTCAGAACAAAGTGAAAGGGGTCGAACGATGAAAGTGATTTCAATTTTATTATATACGAGTTTGCTTGTAACGACGCTATTTGCATGTGGTACAAGCCCTAATGCAGGAAAAATCTCTAGTGACGCGTCAGTTTTGCTTGGAGGCGCAAATGAAACGGATACGGCCAAGTTTAAAGTTAAAGAAAAGGTCCTTTGGCATAGCTCTGATGATTCTCTTTTCCTCGTCGAAATAAAAGCGCTTACCAAAACTCAAGCTTACATCAATTCAGATGGTGCAGAGTTTTGGGTCCTTCTTGAAAGCCTCGATAAAATCCTGTCTGAATCAAACGGATTAAAGGCCGGAGATCATGCAAGATTTGAGCAGTCATCTGAGACAAGTTTTTTGGTGACAATTTTGTATGTCACAAAAACTCACGCATATATTCAAAACGACAATGTTGAGTTTTGGGTGGAGCTTAAGACGCTTGAAAAGCTGAGTGAAATTTAGCCACTGAAAGGATTTATTCTACTCCTAGCTGACACTGGACTCTTAACCCTCTTTTTGCGCTCTAATTGAAATAGAAAATCGTTACTTAGGTTTTGGCTTTGTTCTCCTTGAAATATGTGTGAACAAAGCCCTTTAGGAAAAATTTGTCAAAAATGAAAGGGTTTTAAAAATGCTTCAAGAAGATATCTTATGCATAAATCACTTATATCCGAGAAATTCACAGTATTTTGAAAGTCAAGAGGTCGTCAATTCTCCGTCTGCGGCAGACCTAGGAAAAACAGATACTCCAAAGTCTAGGTTTTGGATTTATCTCTTAATGCTTCTAGGCTGCATCGTTACAGTTCTACTGTTTTATTCATGGCCTCTTTTTGCTGAAGGTGGCCGTCTTCCAGGAGTAGATGCAAGTGACAAACTGGAAGCTGCCGGAACACTTCTTAGGCTTGTTGATACGGGGCTTTTCAAGTGGGGCGCGAGGATTTTTGCTGGCCTTTGCATCATGTCATCTGGGTGGGCTTTAAAAGAACAACGTTTTGGAATAGCGGTTATTTGCATCATAGGTGCAATTATGTTTGGGACCGCGCCAAGCCTGGTCAAAAATATTTTTTCAATAAGTGGAAATGACAGCGTTTTTGGTCTTGTGGCTCTTCCTTTTGCGATGAAACATTTCTTAAAGCAAAAAATATTTAAGGATAACCGCAATGCAAGATTATAGCGCGTTAAAACATTCGCTCGGGCGTCCCGTAAGCCAAACTGTTGATAGCCCAATTTTAATCTTTGATTTTTTTGAGCTTCAGGACGCATTTCTAACCCTCTTTATCATTCTTGTGTTCGGCGTCGTACTTTATGCGTGGGAAGCAATGTTGGTTGGTCTTCTCATCGTCATAGTCGGAATTCCGATTGTTCGTCGAAGAAATGAAAAGGGGGTGTTTTTGCATAAGCCCTACAAAGCCCTTGGAATGAAACTTCCGGGGCTATTTAATCCTGGCAAAAAGAAGAAATATTCAGACTAAACGGCAAATGAGAGAGGTAAATCAAAATGGATCAAGAAAAATCGGCAGAAGGCGAATGCGAAACAAAATCGAAAGGTAAAAAATATGACAGTAAATATGGAGATAAACGCCAATCAAACGTCAGTGTTAAATTCCGTTCCTCAAAAGATGGACGGTTTACCATGCTCGATATCACAGAAACCTGGATCTGGCCCGTCAACTATTTTCGTAAGATTCTGGATGGTACTGGCGGCACCGAGGAGGCTATATCAACTAAAAATTGCCACAAAAAAAGTGATGAATAGGCTTATCGTCACGAACGCAAAAAAGGTGAGTCAAATGATTGGATCGATAGAAAAGCGAATGAAAAAGCGTTTTCTTTCTCCGGTGCCAAAGGATATCTATGAGGGTCTTAACTTGAAGGAACTTCCTTCTTACGTGTCATTTCGCGCAACATCGGTTAGAGAAAAACTCCTCTTGCAGCATGCTCTTCTTTTTACAGCCTTTATTCTCGCCCTCTATTTTGCGTTTTCAAGGGCCGAAATTGCGGGGCTCGAAACAAAACTAAGGGAAAAAGAGTATATTTTGGCCCCAGGCGTTCAAGATTTCACACCGGCAAGTCCTGGGAGAGTCGGAGATAGATATATTCTCGCAGCAGCGCAAGATTTTCTTCATCTTCTTGGAAGTGTGAACCCTGTGAATATCGATGAACAGTATAAAAACCTTTCTCAAAGCATGTCAGCAAATTTGAGGGTTCAGTTTCTAGCTGAAGCAGCGCCTTGGGTTGATCGGGTCAAAAGAGAAAATATTTCGGAAATTGTAACGGTTCAAAAGAAAAAAGTTGAGTCAGATAATAGTGGAACGTACCGAGTCGTTGCATCGGCGAAATGCGATACCTATTCCGGCGCGGAGTATCTTGGATACCGAAACGAAGTCATCGAATTTGACCTAAAACTTGTACCCCCAAAAGAAGAAAAAAGATGGTTTCTTGAGATTAATCGGCTTCTTAGGTCGTCTGAAGATAGCTACATGAGTCGGAAAAAAATCGCTGCAACTGAAGGGAGAAATCATGAATAGACTTCATTTGATATGCACAGCTCTTTTAGGAGTCTTGGAAAGCGCAGCACTGGCTAAGACTGTTCATTATGGCGGCACTATTCCAACCGTGAAGATCCCGTTTGGAGAGGAAACTCTTCTTCGTTTTGAAGTCCCGGTAAAGACAATTTCAAACGCTGCGCAATTTATTATCAAACCCACAACAGAAGAAGCCGCTGATTACAGCCTTCTCACGATTGAGCCAAGAGAGCCGTCAGGAAGGAGCGATGTAACGTTCATTTTGTCTGATGGAACCACTGCGCGGGTTAGGTTCAAAGTTAGTCTTTTGCGAGGACAAAATCAAGATAGTCTTGTGGAGCTTCGGCCTGTTGATACTGCGTTTTCTCCGTCAGAGACAAATAGATTTGATACCGATAATAGCATCGCAAATGATGACGTCGAGAAGGACGGTGGTTTAGATCTAATGACCGCCATGATTATAGGGAGCGAAAAGAAAGGCTATGAAGTGAAATCGGTTGAGACAGATGTTGAGACGGGCTTTCTTGGGCTTAAGGCAAAAGTGATTAAAATTTATGATGGAGATACTTTAAGAGGTTTTGTATTCACCCTTCAAAACGCAGTTTCAAAAACAAGATATCGAGTAGACGTAAGAAAACTGCGATTTGGAAGTCCAAACCAAGCCCTTTTTGCCCACATCGACCGAGAGATTCTTAGTCCTGGAAAAGGTAAAAATTCAATAGCACAGCTTTACTTGGTGGCAAAAAAAGATCTGGATAACCAAGACATCATACTTCCGGTGAGACCGATGAGCACTTCTAACGCGGGTGAAAAACAAGGAGGTTAAAAGATGAAGCTAATGAAAAAAAAATTGAGATGGCTTTTTCTTGAGATCAAAAAAGAACTCCCCTTTCTTAAAAAGATTCCTCTTCCGATCTGGCTTCTTATCTTTGGCAGCGCGATTTATGCTGCTTCAAAAAAAGAAGACGCCGAAAAAAGAACATTTCAAGAAAAGAGAGAGGGAAGTTTCAAAACTGAAAGAATTTTGGAAATCCCTGACAGCGCTATCTATCAAGGAAAAGAAACTTCGTTCCAGAGAAAGACATCTGACTTAGCTCAAGGTCAAACAGCACTGACTGACAAAATTTTGAACCTTGAAAAAAGTCTTGACGAAATTAAAACAAAACTTGATGGAAAAATAGAAGAAAAGCGAGATCAGACAGGAAAACCGAAAGAAAACGAAAGCGGGGTCACGAAAGCAGTTTCGATTAGCCTCGATGGGGAGGCAAGCAACAATAATGAAAGTCCTGAGAACAAGAGGATTGACGTTAGCATCGCTCAAAAAGCGCTATCTGACGCATTTGAAAAAAATGGAAACCAACCAGGTAATAGCGGCCACATAGGAAATTATTACATTGATCCTCCGAGGAGAAGAACCAACAGAGGAGTAGCGGGACCTGCCATAGTTTCTTTTCCAGTTAAAGGAGAGGGCGGTGCCACAGGGTACGAAGTGGCGCTTCCGCCTGGGAGTTATGTGCGCGCAAAGCTCCTCACAGGTGTTGAAGCTCCTGAAGGAAGAACCTATCCGGCACTTTTGCAGCTTGACTTTGCATTCATTGGGCCAAACAAGAAAAAGATCGATCTTTCAGGCTGTTTTATGATTGCAAAAGCAGAAGGAGATCTTTCGACTGAACGGGTTCAAATGCAGGCCACAAAGCTTAGTTGTGTGGCTCGCGACGGCAAAATGTTTGAACGTGACGTGAACGGGTTTGTTGCAGACGACATTGACAATAGTTTTGCTGTCACCGGAACTGTCAACACCAAACAAGACCGCGTAGCGCTAATGGCTTTTCTATCTTCTGTGGTTGAAGGGATTGGAAAGGCCATTCAAGATGCGCAGGTGAGCCACGAAACCAATGCGTTTGGTGGAAAAGAATCTTCTGTTACTGGAAATAGAGAAAAATACATTGCAGCAGGAGGGGCTAGCAACGCTGCCGGAATGGTAGCCGAGTGGTACCTGAAACAAGCGCAAAATCTTCTTCCCACCATCAATATAGGTTCCGGTAGAGATATGTGGATTGTGATGCACGAAACGGTGGGCCTACCTTCGAGCTTTTTTAAACGAATACAAAATGGAGGAAAAGAGAGTGAAAAAAATTATTCATTTGTTTCGAGGATTCTTGATTAGTTCGCTTCTCTTATTTGTTAGCTGCATTCACCGCGCACCAAGTCTTAGGATGCTTGATGAAAGATCAGAATATGGAAAAGAAGGTGAAAAAGGGCGCGATCTAAAGCTCCAAGCGCCCGGCATGATCTCATCTTCTGACGGTGAGACTGCCGGCAAGACGAGGCCGAAAACAGCAAATATCTGGATCTTTCCAAAAGAAACTGAAGGAAAAGAAGTTTTTTGGGGTGGCTGGGTCACAGTTCGTCTTGAAGATGAAAGGTTGGAGCTTATGAAGCCAAATGATCTTCAAAGAGAAGGTGTGCCAAAGATCAGAGCAAAACAAAAATCAACCAAAAAGAAAAAGGAGTCCAAATAATGAATAGTGCATCTTCTATGGACCAAACCGAAGGAATATTTGAAAAAGCTCTTGCAAAAAGCGACGTCATATTTTCAAGCGAGATATTTAAACGCCCTGAGTCTCTTGCAAAATATCTACCCTATGACGAATTTCTTGAGGGGCGAAACATTGTAGTAAATAAAGATGGCTCTCTTGGTGCGCTCTACGAATTTAGGCTCCTTGAACACGAAGTCATGACCACAGATCACATCGTTTCGGCAGTTGATGGTCTGAAATCTTGGTTTTCATTTTCCGAAAACTTTTCGCTTCAAGTCATGTTTGAGCAGCGGGTCATTTCTCCACTTGATTCCAGGTTTCAAAGGTGGAGAGACCACCATTCAGACGGCCATCCAGTATCGGAAACTCTTTTTGAAAAAAGACTTAGCTTATTAAAGGAGTTTTCGAAGGTCAAAGGGGCTTTTACACCAATGGAAAGAAAGGGTTATATCTCTGTCCGATATTTCCCAGATCACCCAAAAAGAAAGACAGGAGTTTTTGAATTTTTTAAAGACCCAGAACATACCCTGTTAAAGGAAGCAAAAGCTTTTTCGGATGATCTTACGCATTTTCAATATGTTCTATCTTCACTTGAGTCGGCTTCTCCTTTGAAACTCACAAGAGTTGATGGATCAGGGCTCACAGATATTCTACGGCGGCTTTTTAACCCAAAGACATATTTTGAAAGAAGCTTCGCACCCTTTAACCCTAACCACTCGATTTCAGATCAGGTGATCTTTTCATCTCCACGTTTAAGTTTTGAAGGAATAGAAAGAGAGGGTGTAAAGACGAGAACCCTATCACTCAAAACCAGTCCCAGGTTTTCTTATCCAGGCGGTATGGCGTATTTTGTTGGGCTATCTTTTCCGTTTAGGATTTCGCAAAACTTCAGTTTTCCGTCAAAAGCCGCAGTCAAAAAGTTTTTCGATGTAAAAGAGTTTTTTCTTCAAAATACCCCGTCTGCGAGGGCTAAACGCCAAAGAGAGGAGGTTTTAGAGGTACAGAATCGCCTTGCAAGAGATGATCGCTGCCTTCACATGACATTTGCCGTGACAATTGAGGGAGTTACAGACGAGGAGTTAGAAGATAGAACAAGGGCGACCCTAAATGTTTTCAACCAAAAGCTTGAGTGCGAGGTTATTGTCGAAAAGGATATTGGCCTTGGTCTTTACTTAAACACACTTCCTTTAAATTACACACCAAAATCAGATCTTTCGACGCAGCGGTTTATCAGAATACTTAGATCAGATGCCGTCCGATTTCTTCCGATATTTGATTCATTCCGAGGGCTCCGAGACCCTCTTCAAGTCTACCTTTCCCGCGAAAATAACCTCATCAAGTTTTCTCTTCTTGAAAACGAAACCTCAAACCATACGGTAGTTCTTGCAGACTCGGGGTCAGGAAAAAGTTCATTTGTGATTGATGCCGTTCAAGCCGCAAAAAGAATGTCTCCTGAGCCACTTATTTTTGTGATCGACAAAAAGTCTAGTTACCTCACCCTTGCTGAATATTATGATGCGGATCTCACGATCTTTGAAAGAGGAGAGAAGATGCCTTTTTCTCCTTTTCGCGGCGTTTTCGACGACGATAAGGTCGCCTTTCTGACAACCCTTATCACCACGGGGATCGGCCTTCTAAGCCCAAGTTTTACGGTCGAAGCAGACCACATGGCACTCATCTCTAAAGCGATCAGGTTAGCATACGACAGGAAAGTGAAAGAAGCATCTTTTTCCTACGAAAAAGGAGAGATCATTGAAAAAGAAACGGTGAGAGACCCTGCCTTCGGTATGGACGACATCATTGCAGAACTTTCCACTCTGACAGCGCTCCCTGAGTATGAAAAATTTGGCGATGCCGTAGAAAAACTTCTTCAAAAAATGGCACCTTTCTATAGCGACGGTATCTATGCACCATATTTTAGAGGCACTGCTGGACAAGGCAAAAACACCGCAAAACTATTCTTTATCTATGACCTAGACGCGCTAGATGGTGACAAAACCCTTCAGACACTCATGACAATGGCCGTGGTGGAAGAAATCCGGCAGATTATAAAGCTTCATGAAGGTGAAGGTCGTCAAGGATTCATCATCCTTGAAGAAATGCAGATGCTTGGTGGCAAAGGTAATGAAGTTGGCGGTAGTTTTGCTCTTGATGCCGCGCAGACTTTTAGAAAGCTCGGTGTTTGGCTGATTGCGCTAACACCAAGACCTCAAAACTATTTTGAGACAGCCGTTGGAGAAGCCCTCTGGGGAGTTGCAGATAATTTCATATTTCTTCAGATGTCATCCGACAACGTTGAATATCTTAAGAAGCGCTCGACGATACTGGACGAAGCATCAACGGAAATCATCAAGTCACTTAGAACGGTGAGAGGACAATATGCCGACGTCTTCTATATGAATAAGAAGAAGACGAGTCAAGGTGCTTTCAGGTTCTTCCAAACCCCATTTGATAGATGGCTGGCTCCAACTAATCCCAAGGCAGTTAAACGGTTAAAAGAGACCTTTGAAATGTTCGCGGGCGAGAAATGGAAAGCCCTAAACTACCTCGCTGAAAAATTTGCCGACGGTGAAGAAAAACAAAGTCAAATCGAAAGGAATGGTGACAATGAATAAACTTATTTTGGGTTTAATTCTTTTTGAGTTTTTCGCTGCGCCTTCAATTGCCCTCGCAGGTGAAGGCATGAACCGGGAATACTCTCGTAAAGTCGCTCCAAGCGATTATTTGCTCAGGCAATATGGAACTGAGAAAAGCGTTTTTGATGATAACGCCCCCATGATTGACCTTGGAGCTGATCTAGGAATTGGCGCTGACTGCGGAAGAGTTGATGTACGTGGGACAATGAGAGCTGCCCTAAAAAATATGCTTGACGCAAAATATTTTGGAAACCTCGGCCAAAATATTGTCGCCTCATCTCCACTTCTTATTACGTGTTATCTGTCTCCAACTTGGTGCGCAATTTTGAAACACGGTCAGCTTTCCGCGCACTATCTTTCACAGCTACGCCTTGATCAATGTGCCTTGATTGATCGCTACACCGATAACAGAACAGAAGACTTTTACCGTGAGCGTCAGTCATGCGTCAGAAGAAAAATCAAAGGAGATGAAGGAAATCTTGAATCGGCAATGGAGTCCTGCCAAAACGTCTATGGACTCGATCTTGCGTCATGGTCTGGGAAAGGTGGCGACGTCTCAGTTAATAAACTGATTGAATCCTCTGCTGAGTGGGCTGGACTAAAAGGCGATGAAGCAAAAAAGTCAACCGATCTTGCCAAAGGGCTTGTGGGTGACACGGTCGTATCAAAAGGAAATGTTTCGGTTGACTATGGGTCAAAGAAAAAACCAACCACCCCAGAAACTCACCTTGCCGCCATAAGAAAAAACCTTGAAGACCAAGTTTGTAAAGACCTTCTTGAGAAAATTGCCCAGGAAAGAAGAAGAGGACGTCCGGTTCAAGCTGCGGAGCTTGAGCGAGAAATAAAAGAGAACGTCCCGCAAAATCCAGCACTTCTCGATGTAAACACGATAGAAAACCTTTCATATCTACCGGAACAAAAAAGACGTGAAGCCTGCCGAAAGCTATCCGATGCCGCTGCTTTGTCTATAGCCGCAGAAGATTTGACGAAAGCCCTTGATGTTCTGACGGTAGCTGCACAAAACCCAAATCTCCCGCCCAACAGAAAAGAAGAACTAGAAGAAAAGCGTCGCGCCCTAAAAGATTCAATCGACATGACAGTAAAACTTAACGATGAACGGCAAGGTCCCATTGGAAGAGTCATGTCGGACATTGGAAGAGCTGCGGAAGAAGAAAAAAGGAGAAATTCTGATGAAGTGTTTCTAAGAGATAGCGCTTATCAAAGAAGAGACAGCGCGAAGTCGGTCTTTTTCGACTGTTCAGACGTTATGTGGTGCAAGGGGGGGAGGTAAGCTATGTTTACAAATTCTGCCTATGAAGCATTGTATCAGTACATTGGACTTTCTCTTCACTCAAGATTTGTTGAAGTCTTGACATCCCATAAGGTCTTTCTTGCGATGGTGCTCCTTATATTCGGTGTCATGTTTTTTACGACAGCAGTTGAATTCTTTTCGCGCTATATACCAGGTGCTCTCATTAAGAGAAGACAAGTACCACTCTCTAAATTCGTAAAGATCATATTTTGTCTTTTTATCGGAATGAGCCTTCTTAAAATCGGCACTAAGACGGGTGTTAAAAGTTTCACGGGAAAGTCCTGGCATGAAAACTCCTACGTTAGAGGGAAGACTTTAGATGTTAAACCAGAATATCAAGTAAGCTTTATATTCGACATCTTGAGTAGGACAGCGGAAGAGGTTGCAGGGTTTTTAAATCGGATGGTCGATGACCTCTTTAAAACCACCAACTCAAACCTGGAAGCACCCGCTTTTTTCTACAAGGCAGTCCTGTTTGCCGGGTCTTCAACCCTCGCCGACCCGAATCTTAGAGAGCAGGTTGACTACTATACCGAGGAGTGCATTGAAAAGGTTCTGCCGCTATTGGCTGACGATAACCAGAAAAATAGATTCGACAGTTTTTTTGAAAAAGAACCAGAAATTGATAGGACGCTCTCCCAAATTGAACTTTCTGATCAAGGGGGCCAGCCGGGTCAAACTAGACAAACATGTCTTGACGCCAAAGAGGAAATAAGGGCGAAGCTTTTTCAGGAAGCAAGGACGGCTGGCGGCGAAATCACCCCTTTATTTCACCCGACAAGCCAAAGTCAGGATGAATTTATCAATGATAAAACCTGGCAAAACATCCAAGTCTCGTCGGTACTTCTTGACCACTACCTGGAGAAAAAAGAGAGTTTTCTTGGGATTCAAAGGGGGGCCGTGCCACCAGGAGGGGCAGCGAAGGCGTTTCAATACCTAAACCGGATTTTTAGTTGGGACGCGGTCTCTTATCTCTTTGGTGGCAGAGAAAATCACGGGGCGTCTCTTGCAGCTTCGAGAGCGCAGGAATTTAGCGAAAACCTGACCCGCGCCCCTCACGTCGCAGGATTTACGAAGCTATGCCTTATCGCCTTTTTCCCATGGCTGATCTTCCCAGTGGTCGCTGGTTACTGGAGAAGTCTTCTGTTTTGGTTCTTTCTTTATCTGTCCGTTGCGCTATGGGCTCCCATCTGGACTCTTCTTTATCACATCGTAACCGGAATCACGTTTTCGACCGAAACGCTTTCAGCGTTTGGAAAACTGTCTGATGGCATCTCGCTTTATAGCGCCGATGTTGTGAACTCACGGCTTAACTATATGTACGCCGTTTATTCTTGGATTCAGCTTCTAGTTGCAACGGTGATAACCGGGGGGCTTCTTTGGTTTGCTAAACCACTATTCTCCGATGGAGCAAAGGACAGCGCACCTGAATTTATTGATGATGCAGGAAGGGCAGCTTCGACAGGGGTCAGTCTTGGAAAGTTCGTTTAAGGGGTGACTATGGATCGTTTCGAGCTAGAGTTTGTACGAGGTTTGGATTCGAAATTAGTGGGTGCCTTCAGGCACCGCACATCGAAATCAGGGGGCTTGGCGGGACGAAGTCCACCAAACGAAGTATAGGGGTGGAGCCAACACCCCATGCTTGCACACATCAAAATTCAGGGCTCAAAGGTACTAAAAAGGTATCAAAAAAGAAAAGACAACAAGGAGAAAAAAATGAACAACATCAAGGTAGCAAAAGTATACATCAAACGAAACAAAGACAAACTCTACATTCTAAGTCTATACACCCTACTGATCATCGGAATACTAGCAAATACTTCCAACAAAAAAGGAACCTCTCAAAAACATATCGATACTGCCTACAATACACAAGTGCCGCAATACTTCGAAGAATATCCCCAAGACTATGAAAGCATAAATGTCAAATCGCAAGAAGAAAAAGTGTCAAACACTATTCAAAATGAAACCCAAGATGACGAAACTGGCGTAACAGTCGAAACCGAAAAAGTAGGACCCAAGATGGACCAAGAGCGCAAGAATAGTATCGAAAAGAAGGTGGCAAATGCAGAAGAGAGATTGATACCCAAAATGACGTCGAGCATACAAAACAGGATTTTTAAAATAGCTACCGTGATTGGCGAAAAGTTTAGAGAACTAAGAGCAAAGGTAGAACTTAATCCGCCAAAATAGTTTCACTGATCACAAATCTTTTAACCCAAACGGAGAATAAAGAGATGACAGACAAAGTAAACAAATGGAAAGAACTCGACAAAAGACGTGTAAATATTCGTTTCACTGAAGAAGAGCTTGAGCGACTTAAAAAGAATGCTGAAACGTTTGGAGAAAACATCCAAGCCACAATAAAAATGTTCTGCTTCAGATCAAATGCCGAGCGACCCTGTTTTGACAAAGATGGAACTGAAAGAGTCCTCACGGCGCTATCTCGAATTGGAAACAACATGAACCAGATCGCAAGAAAGTTGAATACAGGCTTAGGTGAAGGTTCTACCTTAAATCTAACGGAAGCGATTGAAGAGCTAATTGCTTTTAAAGCATTTGTTGGAGGATTTTATGGCTATAATTAAAATCCAATTTGCGAAACATTCTCAAAATCTTTTGACCTATGTGATGAGAGAAAGAGGTCCAGAGGACTCGGTAGATGCGTATAATTGTTATTGGGACACAGCGCACCGTGAATTTGAAGAATATCGCCGCTTTCATAGTGGAAAAGGGACCATTGAGGCAGTCCATGTGATGCAGAGTTGGAACGAAAACGAAAGCAAAGCGATGTCCTCAGATGACTTCAATGCTATCGGAAGGCGGTTAGCTGAAGAAAAATTTCCTGGACACGCTTTCGTAGTCGTGACGCACACTGAAACCAAAAAAACTCATAACCACATCGTCGTTTGCCCGTGGCACTCTGAAACTGGAAAAAAAATCGACAATAAGAAGCATCATCTCTACGAACTTCGAGACTTAAGTGACAAAATCTGTAAGGAAAAGGGACTTTCCATTATCAATAAAGTAACAAAAGACCGAGAAGAAAAGTTTCCAGATGTCGTGAAAAAAATGATCAAGTTTAACGGAAAATCGTATCTAAAGGATCTTTGCGAAAAGGCCGATTTTTCTAGGGCTTGGGCTACAAGTTATGACGAATATGTAGGCGCTTTAGAAGCTTTTGGGTATTCGGTGAGGGTTGAAGATAAAACCATCACTTATTTTTATCCAGGCAAAGACCGGGGAAAGAGAGGTGACAAACTCGGCGCGAAATATAACAAACCTGGACTTGAAAAGGCATTCAAAGAAAACGACATGAGGTATGAAACTTATCCAGAATTAAGAGACTTTATTCATGGGAAAATTGAACAACTAAAGCGAAGCCCTGAGTCTATAGCAAATCTTAAAAATGAACTAAAAGAGAATTCAAGAGGTGCTTTTAGTGAAGGAAAAGATTATTCGGTTTTTACAAAAAGAGAACGCACTTCCAGTCCAACAAAGTATCCACATGAGTTTGCCCTTAAGAACTGTATGTTTCCGATTTCAGAGATTCAGCGTGCAAGACAAAGTAACATTTTTGAATATTGCAAACGAAACAATATTCCTCTTGAAAAGGATACAGATGGCTCTTGGACGATTAAAGGTCGGCCTTATGTAAAGATGTCAGATTACGAATGGACTAATAAGAAAAATAGAACAAGAGGTAGTCTCATCGAGCTTGTCGCAGCGCACAAAGGAATGACTTTTATTCAAGCCATCGCCGACATCAATCAGAACCCAAGACTTTTACTTCTTGAATCTACTTTTGGAGAGCAAAAGAGAACTTTCACATCATTTTATATTCCCTCGAAAGATAGAGTAGGTGCCACAGAAGGTCTTGGAAAAGTAGCATTTTTTCTTCGAGGTCATGGAATAAATGGAGATCTGGCGGAGACACTTCTAAAGTCCGGTCAGTTACAAGTTGGAAACAAAGGAGTTATCAGGCTGTTTGGAAAAGATGACGACAAAGGAGCAAGTGATTATCACCAGGATAGAGAGGGAACGTGGCACCATGAAAGAAAAGGAGTGTCAACAAAGCCATTTTTTTCTCATCCAGGAAAAGGCCGTGAAGGTTACATTTTCACTGATCCCATTAGCTTTCTTAAGCATTGCAACGATAACCCATTTTTGAAGAATTCTAGAAACGAAGGATTTCTTTGTTTGGTTACACCTGCTGCTAAAATGGTCGATCACTTCATCAACGAAAATCCAAACATGACTAGATTGAAAGTAATTACAGCCAAGGGAAAATCAAAAGACTCCGAGGAAATTGATTTCTTCAACAATTTAAAAGAAAAGTATCAAAAATTTGGTCTCAATGTAGAACGGACAGGTCCTGAACAGCTACCAAAAGGCATGGAAATTGACATCCCATTTTATGGCTTATGATGCAGCATGAATAAATTGTTTGAAGCAGATGGAAAAACAAAAAAGTGTCATTGAACCTCTAAAAAATGAGAAGGGGAGAGATCATGATGGAGCTAAAAAAGTCAGAAGAAAAGAGTAAAGCAAAGAAGCAAACTGGGCCATTTTCGACCATTAAAGTGAAACGGGAGATCAAGCGGAAAATCGACTTAGAACTCATAAGAATTAATAAAAAGCATTACGGTAAGAAAGTAACCTCTGAACATCTCATTTCGCTACTTTTGACCCTCTTTAAAGATGAACATATCAAAGTTCTTCAAGAGCAATCTTTGTCAAATTCTGATCGCCTTGAACAACAATTTAAAACGTTCGTTTCAAAGAATCCTGGAACGACTAAAGACGACTTTTTAGGACGACTTTTAAATGGTGGAATTTCTACTTTTCCATCACCCGAAACAGGAGGCTTTTCAGCGGCGATGTAACCCTTTAAAACTAGGCCAAAAGAACATTTAAAAGACTATAGAGTGAAAGGAGAAAAACTGATATGGTAACAACTCAATCAATGGCCAGCTTCAGTATTGTTGGCGATTTGCTCTTTGATAATTTAAAAGGACTACTACGACCAGAACAAGTTGCAAGTTTGCTCGGTATTTCTGTGAAAACTATCTATGATTGGCATTATAGGGGAAAACGCAGGAACATTCCGGTGCACTTGTTCATGAAAATTAACCGATTACTCTATTTAAGAACCGATGTGCTGAAAGACTGGATTGCTTCACAAAATCCTTCGATTTGAAGGAAGAATGGGGGACAGCATGTCGATAAGTAAGGTAATCACTAAAAACGGCGAAATAAAATGGGAACTAGAAAGCGGAATCATAACCTCTTCAGAAGGAAATAAAATTAAAATTAATTATACGACACTAGGTCAAAATAAAATAAACGCTAGCATACTGAAAGATGGTAGAGAAATAGAATGTGAAAACGCAAACGTGGATATTAGTGAGAAAGGTAATTGGGGAACATAGTTTGCTCTATTTTTATTTTATTTATAAAATAA
>CAILAO010000761.1 GCA_903832105.1 uncultured Pseudomonadota bacterium
CTGCTGGATTTTTAGATCTAATACTTTTCGGATTTTCTTTTGGATATCGATCATCGATTTTTGCATACCACTTCCTAACGCAGATTGAGAACATGTCACAAAAAATATGCGTTTAAGAAAACGCCATTTTACTGTCTTTCAATTTTTGATCAATTCTCCAATAAAGCCAACTAGATTTTAGCATCTCTCTATTGTTTACTTAAAAAAAAATACACACACCCGCTAAATTTCGTCTGAGATGTTCCGATAGCGTGCATGATTCTGAATTTATTGTGAGTTTGAAGATGAAAGAATTCTGTAACTAAGGGTATTAGCTTGATGAAACGATGTTTTTTAGCAATAAGCATAGCCTCTTTCTTGCTAGGTTCGGGGTATTCTGTTGCGAAAGAGCATCCACCAATGAACGGTGAAAGCATTGGGGTGCTCATCATGGGGTCAATTGTGCAAAAAAACAGCGCAAGCAATGTCGTCTTGATCAAGGAAATTAAATCGGGAATTGTTAAGGCGGTGAGACCGGGAACAATTATCCTCACCAACTACAACGTTACTGAAGTTCATGAAAAGTACATCATCTTGAACAGAGCGGAAGATAAGTATGTGGTCTACCAAGATAAGTTTGCAGGGGAGTTTGTGGGGCAAAATCGTCCTATGGACCACTCACCCGCGAATCTGACCCAGGGAAAAGATTTTTATCAGGAAGAGGGATTTGAACGGCGATCCGGTCAAGTGAAAATAAGCGGCATGTATCGCGATAAACTCGTGAATCAGGATCTCGCAAAAGTCTTGATGCAGGCTACGGCTGAACCAGCCATGCAAAACGGCAACATTGTCGGATTCAAACTAACTCAAATTGACTCAGACAGTATTTACGCAAAAAGTGGATTTTTAGACAGCGACGTTATCACCGTGATAAACGGAGTTAAATTGAACAGCGCATCAGGGGCCATTACCCTCTTAAGATCCCTTAAGCAGGAAACAAAACTCGTAGTCGAAATCCTGCGCAACAACAGCCCGCAGACCATCACGATTGAGGTTGACTAAAAGCAAATTACTATACTTTTCTTTTTCTGAGAAAAAACAGCGGGTCATTCGCTGTTTCAGAAAATAGTCCATGAATTTTTGCGACGATACGGAAGACTCCGTTAATTATGGGAGCGATTCTTCCTAGTCGGCGAGTCTTTCGGAGAAACGACTCCTCAGAGATGCCGCAGACGTCTTCAATTGTTTTAAAAGGATGTTCGCAACATACAATTTCTTTATGTTCTTTCTCCAACCTCTTTAGTGCGAATACACGAGAAAGTTTTCCTTCTCTGATATCAACGGACAACTCACCTTCTAACATTCCCCCCATGCCAATAGCCAGTTCGGCGTAGGAAACGGCTTGCTTCATTCCGCAGTCGTAATGCCCATGAACCGCATCGTCGGGGGGGCGAACCCAACCCATATTCTCAATTAAAACGCGTTTCATCTTTTCTTCGTCGTAGGGATGAAAGAGGAAGAAACTCACATGTTCGGGAGTTTCACCGGTTCCAGTGAGATCGAGGTGACTCGGTACGATCAATTTGCGCTGTTCCGGGCTTAAACCAAGCTCGATAAGCTCCTTCTCGGTACTTCTGACAACATCGGCAACGCTTGTCTTTGGATTTTGGTGGAGGCCGGTATCGACGAGCCACTTATCGGGCATTGTGAAAAGATTGGAGAACAGTTGCCCACGATCAAAGCCCCACATGATTTTGGGAACACTGTATTCTACAGCAATTTTTGTCATTAACGGATATGCTAGGGTGTAGGAACATACTTTGCAGGGGATATAGTTATGGGGTTTTCTCAAAAAATTTCCAAAGGCTAAGCTTACGATCTCCTGTGGAACCTTGATGTAAACGTGATCAAGCTTTAGATAATCAATAACTCTTTTAAGGTTGGCCTGCGCAAACTCGTTAGGCATGAAACCATAATCGAGTGTGACTGCGAGGACGCGCAGCCCATAATCATTTTTTAGAGTATGAGCCAAGTGCGACTCGACAGTTGGCGTTGTTGGATCGAGGCGAGACGCTGCCCACCTCTGCCGGGGTGATTCTTCAGGAAATGCAGTTGGGCAGCAGTCTGCGTATCGTCGGTATTGAGGGCGAAGCGGTTGCGCCGTGGGGTAATCTGATCGAGGGAGTTTTTAAG
>CAILAO010000762.1 GCA_903832105.1 uncultured Pseudomonadota bacterium
GTTTTAACTTCATCCATGATTCATCAATAAGCATCGTCCTCAACATCACGCACCCGCAGCAATCTAGTCCCTGATCGTCTACGAAAATAAATGCATATTATCAAGCGGTTATATAGAATGCGGCGTGAGAGTCAAAGCTAAAGTTTTTAGAAAGAGATCACGTCAAAGTTACAAGTCGAAGATTAAGACAAAACCTAAGATTGACAAAGCTTTCAAGCCAATTGAGTACACGCCCTAAGCAAAGCGTTTTTCTTGTAATTCTTTCAAGAGACGATGTTGAATGCCCGAGAACGCACCACACGACATAAAAATAACCGAATCTCCCGGCTGGAGCTGTCCTACCAAGTGGGACAAAAGATCTATGTTGCTCTCGAATGAGGTGGCCTTTGGGCCAATACTCTGCGCAAGAGCCAGGGTATCCATCCTTTGTCCTTCTGGAATTCTTTTATCAACGAAACACTGACCGATTAAGACATGATCAGCAAGATTTAACTGAAGGGCAAAGTCGTCTTGAAAAACATTTCGCCTGCTGGAAGCGTTCCTTGGTTCAAAGGCTACAAAAAGCCGTTTTGATGGATTAGCAAGCTTGAAGGCTTCAATCACAGACTTTACAGCAGTAGGATGGTGCGCGAAGTCTTCGTATACATCTATTCCGTTGCACTCACCGAGATGGTCAAGCCTTCTTTTGACACCCGAAAAAGAGGCTATCAGTGATCGAACCTTTTCGAGATCAAGGGGCGTTTTGAGATGAGCGTTTTGTTCCATAACCTGAAGGCATGCAACGACTTGAGCAATATTAGCGATATTGAAACGGCCAAAAAGTTTTGTCTCGCAACTCATAGTACCCCAGGCCACGCTCTTCAGGCTTGCTCCCCAACGAGAGTTTTGAGAGGCTTTTGCTGGAGGTACAACTTGAGTAACCACTATTTTGGCGTCTCTTTCTTGACCTTCCCCAGCCACTGTTGTGACTTGACTTAAAAGGCCCATCCTATCGAGAAGGGCTTTAACTCTTGGGCTGTCGATGTTAGCAATGATGTTGCGAGGGTTTTTAACAAGTTTAATAACCTTAAAGAACTGGGCTTCAATCGCTTCAACATTTGGAAAGATGTCTGCGTGGTCAAATTCAATATTATTTAGTATGAGATAGGTCGGAAAATAATGTAAGAATTTTGAACCCTTATCAAAAAAAGCCGTGTCGTACTCATCACCCTCAATGGCAAAAAGACGTCCCCCTCCCAAACGAAAGCTGAAAGAAAAGTCTTTCGGAATTCCTCCAATAATAAACCCGGGGTCTTCTCCAAGCTGGTCTAAAACGTACGCAAGAAGCGCGGTTGTTGTTGTCTTCCCATGAGTTCCGCTGACGACTGTTGTGACACGATCCTTTAAAACAAAGTTACCTAAAAGCTCAGGAAAACTCGTATACGGGATATTGTTTGCAAGAACATGCTCAATTTCTACGTGACCCCTAGAAAGACTGTTTGCAACCACGACAACATCTGGTTTCGCCGTGTTTAGATTCTCAGGATTGTAAGGGGAATAGACCTTTATCCCAAGATCCTTGAGCATGGTTGACATTGGAGGATAAATCTCACCATCACTTCCCGAAATCTCATACCCAGCTTCTTTCATTAGCCCAGCCACAGACGCCATCCCTGTTCCCGCAATGCCAAGAAAATAAATCTTTTTCCCTTTAATTTCCAAACAGTGGCTCATGGGGTCCCCCTACTTTTGTGAAGATTTTTCTGCCCAGCGTACGAGTTTTGCTGTGACAGTCGCTTTAGCTCCAATCATCAGAGGATAGTTGGGCGACACATGTCCAAAAAGCGTTGTTTCGAAAACAGGAAATGGGCTCCGCCTTGCAAATTCTTTTAAAAAGAAAAGATCGTTATCCGGAATACGGTCACCTAATTTCAAGAAATTTCCCAGGATTGCACCACGAACACCATTCAACACACCGCTTTGCAACCACTGATTCCAATATCGAAGAAGCCGTCCAGGGTTGTCTCCGGTATCTTCCAAAAAAAGAATGGCACCTTTAAGAGATTTTGGAAAAAAAGGAGTTCCGATTAGATTACTTAGAACCGAAAAACAGCCACCAAAAAGCCAACCCTCGATTGAATCCCCGACTGATAAAGATTTTGATGACGATCCAGCATCCCCATCAGACTTTATTACGAGGCCATCAAGAGAAAGCGATCCTTTAAGGGGAGCTTTAGAAGCCAGTAAATCAAGAAGTTTGAGTAGAATATCGATGTCTTTAGACTCTCCATCCTTTCTCCATAAAGTCGTTGCGGGCATTGGCCCATGAATCCCAGACCAGCCTAGTTTAGCATATAACGCCGAATGTATTGCCGAAATGTCGGAAAATCCGACCACCAACTTTGGTTCAATTTTTCGGAGCCGTGACCAAGGCAGTGCAGATAAAAGATCGCTAGCCCCATATCCTCCACGGGCACAAAGAACACACGTTGATTCTTTTTCCATCAATGCGTCGCTGAGGGCTTTGAGTCTTGCTGATAAAGGAGCTGCAACGTATTTGTTATCCATATCTTCAGGAAGCTCATCATACAAAACATTCCATTTCTTCTCTCGCAGCTCTTTGATCTTTTCAGATAAAAGATCAGGTTTCTCTCGACTTGAAGGGCGAATAATTCTTATGACTCTTTGGATACGCTTTGGCATGGCAGAACCCTTATTCAATTCAAATAATTCTATCCCTTCAGAAAACCTCCGTAAATACCTCCTTTTCTAAAAGTCAATATTAGGATAAGAACCTCTAGATCAAACTTGTCTGGGTGGTTGCGCGTCAGATGGTCACGCTCAACGGTTGTTCAAAGGTTACATGGATGATGTATCACGAAGATTGTTTCTTTTTTACGGGTTATAAGCCGTGTCAGTATAAACGTGCTTGTGATGGATGCCCCCATTATAAAACCGTGAAGTCGAGAGTCTTGATCATTAGCTTGGAGGCCATGGGCGCGGTACTAAGGTCAACCTGTCTTCTGCTTCCTATTTTAAGAAAATATAAAGACGCCCACATCACATGGATTACATACGCTAGTTCGAAACCTCTTCTAGAAAATAACCCGTATATCCACAGATTGCTCACAGTTGATGCTAAAACGACCGCCATCATGCAGCA
>CAILAO010000763.1 GCA_903832105.1 uncultured Pseudomonadota bacterium
CGGAACCTGGTTTTGCCAAGTCAACGAACTTTCATCGGCGCGGTAGCCATCATTGAAGAATTCACTTTTGTGCCACTGAACGAGAAATGCCCTGGTGTCACTGGGCTTGAAACGCAACACTAGTGCCTATGCCAATTGGCAAGACGATCCTTTGACCGGAGAAATCACACAAGCAATCGTCTTTCTTCCTGGCGGTAATTCAAACGCAGTTTTTCCGGTGCAAGCTCTCGACTCGGCTCGTGGAAAAATATCTGAAGGTCTAACCAACCAAACTGTTCAAAAAAGAGGTCGTGAAACGGCTCCACCCATCCCATCTGCGATTTTTCGGAAGGTCGTTCAGTCTTTGGGATTGGTTGAGATGACTGATGAACTTCGGCTTAGAATCAATCAGGATGTTGTTAGGTGGGTGGTAGCCCACGAAGTTGGGCATACGTTGGGTTTGCGTCATCAGTTTGCTGGAGCGTTAGGATCTACGATAGAAGCAACTGAGTTGCAGGATGTTATAAAAACCTATGCCGAAACTGGAGAAGTTGATTCTAAAAAACTGCCTGATTCGTCGGTTATGGATTATACAACTGTTGACTACCTCAGCGGCGCAGCGATCCGTTTGGGCCAAGATGCTCTTCCCTATGATATAGCCGCTGTTAGGTGGGGATATTTTAACGAAGATTGGAGGAGTACTGACTTTGGTCTGTTTTGTTCAGATGAAGATGCAGACACCTCGACTCTGGTTGACTGCAAAAGATTCCAAGGGCCAGGTCCCCAGATTGAGGCGAGAATAGGAAACTGGAAGACGGAACTACAATATTTTTATTTAACTTTAGCAAGAGAATTTCAAGATTTTCGGTCCCCATCTTTTGGTGGCGAAGGAAAACCGCCAGAGGAAGTACCTGTTAGCGTGACCAGTGTGGTTGAGTATTACTCGAATTTACTTCAAAGTTCGGTCAGTATGCTTACTCCAGATCCAGATTTCGTTGAAACATACAGATCCTTTAAATTTGTGACCGACTATAATGCGGATGAATATTTAGCTAAAGTCTTGGAGTATCAGGATACTCATTTGAGAAACGCTGGTGGTTGGGCTGCGCTTTTTGATTCTGTGATTCGAGTGACTCAGACGGGCGGTTCAAAGGCAATGCCGCTCACGAAAGATTTACAGGTTAATTTTGAGAGTTATATTTCGTCAGAGAATTACAAAAAAGGAAAAACCATGTATGGGAGGGAGTATGAGTTTACAGACGATGATATCAATTATCTAGTTGAGTTTAGTCAGAAATTCTTTCCTATGTTCGAAGAGCAGCTTTTTTCGTCATTCAAGGCAAAATTGCTAGGAACTTTTTTTGCGGACATTGATCCTCAGACGTTGACAACAAAAAAGACGCAACTTTCAGCGGACAACTAGATTTTGCAGAAAAAAATTATAAATGACATATTGCGACCAGATCAGTCGATTCCGATTTTCCCTGGATTGTGACCGTTGCCACTTCCAGTTTAAGAGTCGCTTCAACTTTAAAATAGCCTCTTCTAATATAGTCTTCCTTTTGCAGTATTATGGAGTCAGAGGTCGGACGCTTTCTGCCCATCTCATGAAGGGTATCTTTCTTCTGTTCCTGTGTGGTTGGTTTAGATATTGAAAGTGTAACGACCTGAAACGGTTGATCTTCGGAAATTTTTTTGGTTGAAGGAATGTCCTCTCCTTCGACTTTTACGGTTAACGATCCCCCTTTATGATTTTTAATGGGATCACCTAACGGCGTCCCTTTTTTTAGTACAAAAAAAGTGATGTCGTTTTTTGTCCGATAGCATTCGATATCGTGCGCAACGCCAAAGTCTTGGAGTTTGCCGCCGTGTGGTCCAGCTTTTTTAAGAATTTCTTGATGCGGAGATTGTCCAAAAAG
>CAILAO010000764.1 GCA_903832105.1 uncultured Pseudomonadota bacterium
CAACGGCTAAATTCAATCGCTAATTCATCAGACTCAATAGATTTACTTTTACTGCTCTGTCCGGCCCCCATATAGGTACCTTTAATGCGATAGCCGACGTTCAACAGCACTCCTAACCCTTTCAGGGGCTTGGCGCGCCATTGAATCAGATATCCGGCTTCTAACGTGCCATCAACACCGAAAAACACAGGAGTCTTGATCTCCTCTTTCCTGGTCGCAGATTTCACGGTGCGTTCGACTTCATCTGAGATCGCTAACCAGCCCAGATGGATGCCGGCGTTCCCGCTGAAATAGAAGGAATGATAATTCGTTTCATAGCGTTTGACGTATTCAGTGGTGTCATACCCGCCAAATAAACCGATTTTCTGGATGCCTAATTTTTGATCGAACGCGGTGTACGCAATATTTTTGGATTCATCGCTAAAGCCGATGGCGCTCGGCATCGCATATTTGGTATAATCCAGCCCGGCCAGGAACCCTTTCTCCATGATGTATAAACCGCCGATCCGATAATATTGGGAGGTAAATTCGGCAACGTCTTTTTGTCCCGTATTTTTCTCAAAGGTAGATACTCCTTGTAACTCCGTCCATTCTCCAATAAGCCTGAGCGTTGAGGAACGCGAGATCAATCCATCGAAATTCAAGCTCCCGATCAGAAATCTTGACGCTTCTTTAGTGAGCTTCCCTCCGAATGGTCGCGTTTGTTCTCCGACATAGTCGCTGGCCCAGTTTTGTAAATAACTGACTGCCAGATGGGTATTATAAAATCTGGCTTCGAATTGGGCTAATAACAACACTGAATTAGAGAGTTCATACTCAGCTTTGCCATAGGTGATCTCGGCCTCTGAGTCCCTCACCTCTGATTTTGCCACCCAGAAGACCATGCCAACGCCGGCCCCAGCCAGGAAATCAACGTATTTTTCTTGTTCTTCTACGATTTTAAGGTTTCGAAAATATTCTGTTGGGGCATGTTGTTTTGGCACCAGGAAATGGACAAATTTTCTATTTGTAGAATCCTGGCTGCTGACGACAATATCATTGCGTTCAACATAGATGTCCGGTTTAAACCCAATATTTCGTTCTTCAGAATTAAATAACACATCCATCGTGCTGATATTTCTTGAAAAGTCGGCTTCGAGCAGATATAAGCCTTTATTGTAGGCGCTGACGTATTTATACACGACGCCATACACCGCGGAGGAGTGCGCGTCCGGATAGCCCCCTAAGATATCCTTTCTGTCCCCATGAGGACTCAGCATGAGATCTGTTGTTAGCCATTCATTGAGGTTGCTCAGTAAAATTTGATCAGTTTCCCCAACGGCGATGGCTGCAATATCGCCATCGGAGTTGTTCCGTAAAATGCCCTGTGTTAACTTTTGAGGGGCATCGAGCGTTTTCAGTACACTCCCTTCGGCATCAAGCACAAGCAAGCCGCTTGAAGTCAGAAGAACCAGATAGCCATCCGCTGACAAGATTCTGTCAAAGACATCTTCACGGGCATATTTTTTCGAAGCTACTCCCATAGCGTCCGCGAAATCCTGTTGTTGACCTTGAGCGTTGACCAGAAAGACTTTCGCATAATATTTGTCCCCCGCTTTCCAACGTTGTTGCACTAACAGCGCCGCAGAACCCAGGTATCGGCCGGCAGCCAGGGCCGTCACGCCATCATGGCTGGAAAAGCTCCGCAACAGCTTGTTTTCATGATTTTTAATGATCGGCCAACAATCGCCGCCGCTTTTAGGACATTCCGAGCTGAGATACACATCCGGCAGCCCCAGCGCATCAAAAAATTGGCTTGTTGTCTTGGCCCCCTCTAACGGCGGTACAAGCTGGTGATCTTCGGCAAGCGACCGGCAAGGAGTGAGGCCTATTCCACCCCAGAGCATACAAAACCAGGCTGTTAACAGGCAACCCCGTGAAAAGCTAAGATCGGTAGGTTTCATTTGTATCATCTTCCTTCCTTGAGCGCCTGGCTAACATAATTGGTAAAAAGGCATCCCATCAGCATTAGTGTCGCTCACGCCATCTGACTTCATCAGGATGATTCCTTTTTTGAGAAGATGGCATTGGCGAGGACTTGATGGCCTTAATAAATAGCGGAACACTCACCGCTTTTGAGATCACGTCGCGTTTTTGCGCGGCTTCCGCTTCGCTTAAGAACTGTCCCAGACAGACCATGTATTTTACTCCCGTTGAGGTCTCGCGTTGGAGTAAATATTGCACCGGAACATCATTAAGGGACTGGCGGATAACGGCCGCCCAATTATTCGCTTGTTCTTCGGTATCAAAATTTTTATCAAAACAAAGCAGGTAAACATCTGACTTACTTTGTTGCGGGGTCTCCATACCCGGGGAAGAAACGGAAACGGTAGGTTGGGAAACCGGACTTGCAGACGCCGCTTCTCTATTTTCCAACGTTTCTGCCGGTCTCCCTGAAGATTCAGGACGAGGTAAGGCATAC
>CAILAO010000765.1 GCA_903832105.1 uncultured Pseudomonadota bacterium
CTGAAAGATACTTTTTCAGCAAATTCTAAGTGAAAATGGCATTGAGACATCAATTTCCGTCATTGTAACGGGTTAATTTTTTTTAGCAAACGACGCAATGTCTTAATATTAAGGATAATATTTGATTTTTCTGTCCTCTAGACTTTTTTGTTGGTGTCATCCATAATAGTTCTGTTTTTCTCTTTACTTTTTGCAATTAAGGCTCCTTGTTCCGACAAGGTTTTGCGCACAAAAATGGTTGAGGAGGTGTGTGATGTCTGTTGATTTGGAAAAAAACCTGCGGCCGGTGGATGTACCATTTCCGCCATTTCCCGCAAAATTTATGACACTCGCTGATGGCCAGGAAATGGTGATTCGGCAGATCGGGCGCGATGAGATTCCAGCGCTGCTACCGCACGTGGAGCCTCTGATTCACGTGGAACGTGACTTCTATGACATCGTTGCGGTCAGGGTCTACGCGGAACTTTTGTCATACTACCGTTATCGCGTTCAGGACGAGTATGTCCTGGTCGCACAGATCGATGGTGAGTTGGCGGCGATCGTCAACGGCCGCCGTGTCAATGCCGATGTCGGCATGTCGTTTCATACGTTAGCCCTGCGGCGTGGCCTTCGCATTGGAGCTCACGCATTTGCAGCGAAGATGGAATATCATATCGACATCATGGGGCAAAAAGAAGTCCTCGTCGTTGCCGAATCGCCCATCGGTTTTCGTCGTTGGATGATTGAATACCAGCTCGAAAAGCGGTTCGAGATTCCGCATGAGCTGGGAGGTGTTCCATCGTATTCGTTGACCAAAGAACTCTTTGATCGTGCTCGCGGAAGCCTCGTTGTTGGACGGCGTCCTGTTCCAGAACATCTTTTGGCAAAAGCCAAGGCTGAAATTCTCCCGCCGTCCGATCCCCCGATGCCTCCACTAGATGTACTCGCGGCGCGTCGCGCAAAGTCCGATCCCACGGCTTTTAAAAACGAAGCCGATCAATTTTCTGCTCAAGGGAGGAAGTGATCATGCGTGAAGTCTATGTTATTGGCGCAGGGATCACGAGTTTTACTCGGCTTGACTACCCGCTTACCGAGATCGCTTGCTACTCAGCAATGATGGCCATGAAAGATTGCGCAAAAGATTGCGGTGTTAATAAAATCGACCATGTATACGTCGCCAACATGGGTGCCTCACGCCTTAACCGACAAACCGGTCTTGCAAGCGCGGTGGTCGACAGTCTGAGCCTAACCCCGGCGGGTGCGGATGCCATTGAAAACGGACCTGCATCGGGAGCATCAGCGATCAAACAAGGGTTTCTTGCTGTCGCATCAGGGATGAACGATGTCGTGATGGTCATCGGTGCCGAACGTATGCGCGAGGTGAACAACCTCGACGCGACCGATTTTGTCGCGACGCTCAGTCATCCTCTTGCTGAATACATCTACGGCGTCACGCTTCCCTCGCTGGCAGGGATGTTTACGCGTCTTTATATGGAAAAATACGGCGTCACCGAAAGGCATCTAGCGATGGTTGCCGTGAAAAATCATGCCAATGCACTTCTTAACCCATTCGCGCACCTTCGGCAGCCGATTTCGATCGAGGGAATTTTGGATTCTCCAGAAGCCATGACAAACAATCCTTATGTGGCTGAACCGCTGCGGTTTTTTGATTGCTGTCCTGTCTCGGACGGCGGGGCGTGCGTCATCTTAGCTTCGGCTGAGGTGGCCAAAAAATCGAAAAA
Source organism: uncultured Pseudomonadota bacterium (assembly GCA_903832105.1). Taxonomy (GTDB): domain Bacteria; phylum Bdellovibrionota_B; class Oligoflexia; order Oligoflexales; family CAILAO01; genus CAILAO01. Next base: position 1,722 of record CAILAO010000765.1, read on the forward strand.
ACCACTGGTGCGGCTCGCAGGCGTTGGCCAGGCAACTGACACTCACGCCGTACACGAAAGAACGAATCCAACCGATCTTACCGCTGTCAAACTTTCTTCTAAAAACGCGTTCCAGATGGCCGGCGTGAAACCTGCGGACGTGAGCGTTGCGGAATTGCACGATGCGTTTACAATCCTTGAGATTGTTGAAAGCGAGGAAGTTGGTTTCTTCGAAAAAGGCGCGGGACACCTTGCGCTTGAGCGCGGTGAAACGAAGATCGGGGGACGTCTCCCCATTAATACCTCCGGTGGTCTCAAAGGGAAAGGTCATCCGGTTGGCGCAACGGGCGTCGGTCAAGCGCACGAAATCGTGCTTCAGTTGAGAGGAGAAGCCGGGAAACGGCAGGTTAAAGATGCCAGAGTGGGCTTCACCTGCAACTTCGGTGGATTTGGAAATAACGTAGTTTCTTTAGTGTTCATTCGGGAGTGACGACGATGCAACGTGACATTTATGCATACAAATGTAAGAAGTGCGGTCATCTCCATTACCCATACCGTATGGTCTGCCGCGGATGTAAAGATAACGAGCATAACGAATTTGATCCGGTGCCACTGCCACGCAAAGGGAAAATTCTGACCTTTACGCGGGTCCATAACCTTCCGGCTGAATTCGACGTAGCAGTTCTATCGCTCGGAATCGTCGAGTTGGAAAATGGTCTGCGCATCTTAGGCCAACTCGCGATGGAACAGCCAAAAATCGGCATGGCCGTGGAAGGTAAAGTCGAAATAGTGCGGCGTGCGGAGTACGAAAAAAATTACGGCATGGTGTTCTATGAGGCTTAATTGATTGCGATTGGCGACATGGTGGAAATCGGATCGTATGACCTGCATTCGCGGTTCTCTGAAGTTGCCAACTTTGTTTGCGGTAACAGGCTGATCACGCTTGGAACACAGGCTTTAGACGATGGTCCGTTGAACATCGTGATTAGTGAGCCTCTTCAGGAGGACTTGACCAGGCTCGATGTTGGCATTGAAAGACTCATGCTTTATGGTCGCGAGATTACAGCATGGGATCGAGAGTCTGGGGTTACGTATGATTCCCAGATCGTGGCTTTTGAACAAGGAAACATTGCGGTTCAGAAGATTCAAGAAAACGGTGCTACATTACGCTTTTTTCTGTGCCAAAGTGGCCACCCATCGAGTCTTCGCTTTTTGTGGATGAATGAAGTTCCTCAATTTGGTAGCGGGCAGTTTGTTGATGTCCTTACGCAAAGACTTAGGGCCGGAGCAAACGCGCTTCGTGCCGCGAAATGGATAGAGGGTGCACGCTCCCTGCGAGGCGTTGGAATCGGGCTCACGCCAACCGGTGATGATTTTTTGGTGGGTGTGATGTTCGGCCTTCATTTGGTGGGTCGTGCAACTGGCGTTGATGGGCAGTCTGTGCTTAGTCTCATGTGTAATGAGGCTCTCTGTGGTCGTGATGAGCCAATCATCAATGCTATGTACCAGATGGCTCGTCAGGCTCGCGCGTTTCGAAGTCTCAAGGATTTGCTTGAAGCGATCGTTTTGAGAGGATCTGATGATGTCGTCCGCTGCGCGCGAAATGTTTTTTCTGTTGGCGAGACCTCTGGCACGGATCTGGTGGCAGGGCTGGTGTGGGCGATTGAAAAAGGAGGCTGCGGGTGTCAACTATGACGTGCGTAAGGGGACGAATAAAGGGCGGTCGTTATTTTGATTCAGTGACGCTGATGTTGGTCGCAAAAGAGTTGCGAAGTGTGCACGGCGTGATCGATGCCGCAGTCGTTATGGGAACATCCGAAAACAAAAAGATTCTCGCCGCCGCCGGGCTGATGGATGTTTCTCTCGAAAAGGCTAAAGAAAGCGAACTCATCATCGTGGTCAAAAGTGCAAAAACATCGGGAGATACTCTATCTGAATCCGCGCTGAATGAGGCGGAAGAGATTCTCGCACGAGCGTCCAAGAAGGGCGAAAAGGGCGAGACCTCACGTTCAGCATCAAGCGTAGGTGGGGCATTAAAAATTCTTCCCGATGCCAATCTCGCTTTAATCTCCGTTGCAGGGCGATATGCCGCTGCTGAGGCGCGTCAGGCCTTGGAGAACGGGCTGCACGTGATGCTCTTTTCAGACAATGTTTCACTCGAAAGTGAGATCGATCTCAAGACTTTTGCTATTGACAATGGACTTTTACTCATGGGTCCGGATTGCGGAACTGCCATTATCAATGGCGTTCCACTTGGTTTTGCCAATGCCGTTCCTCGCGGTGATATTGGCATCGTTGCTGCGTCGGGAACCGGACTTCAAGAAGTATCATCCATTATTGCAAATTGTGGGGGCGGCATTTCCCAAGCCATTGGTACAGGTGGCCGAGATGTAAAAAAAGATATTGGTGGCGTGATGTTCCTTGAAGCGCTTCGCGCCTTGAAAAATGACGATGCGACGCGCGTGATCGTCCTCATTTCCAAACCACCCGACAAAAGTGTGTTCGAACGGATTGTGAGCGAAGCTGCAGCGGCCGGAAAACCGGTCGTGGCGATTTTTTTAGGTGAACTCAATCAAGGCCAAAAAAAATTGCCAGCATCAATACATCTTTGTTCGACACTTGAAGAAGCGGCGTTCGTTGCCGTTGCTTTGCAGTTCGGGAAAAAAGTGGACGATGTTAAAGTACAAATCGCAGAGCAGCAGAGAGAATTTGAAAATCGTGCAAAGCTTGCATCCAAAAAATGCCGTCCGGGACAAAAGTATCTGAAAGGTCTTTTTAGTGGAGGGACGTTTTGCAGTGAGGCTCAGATTATTCTGTGTGAATCTTTAAAGGCAGTAAAAAAACTCAAAGAGTCCCTCAGCAGCGAAGGGCACACCGTTATTGACCTCGGAGAAGATGAATTCACCGTTGGACGGCCTCATCCGATGATAGACTATTCTTTGCGTAATATGCGGATTTATGCCGAAGCAGAAGACCCTGCGGTTGCTGTTATATTGCTCGACGTCGTTTTGGGTTACGGCGCCCATCCTGATCCCGTGGCAGAAATTGGACCTGTGATTCGTGATGTATCGAAGAAGATATGCGTGGTGTGTTCCGTCACCGGGACCGATCGCGATCCTCAGAATCGTCAACGCGTTATTGCCGGACTTGCCGATGCTGGAGCACTGGTTGCACCAAGCAACGCGGCTGCATGTGCACTAGCGGGTCTCATTATTCAAAAGCTTCCGATATGCGCGACTGGGAAAGGAGAATGAGGAGATGACGATTCAGGATCTATTTCGCAGTGATCTCAAGGTGGTCAACATCGGCCTTTCGTCCTTTAACAATGCTCTGAGTGATTCTAGCACTCCATACGTTCACGTGGACTGGCGTCCTCCGCTTATCGTTGATCATAATGCCGTGGCTGCAATTGAGAAAAATAAAAACCGAATCGACGAAGCTAATGAACGAGCGATGCGGATCATTTTGTCAGGCCACCCGATGCTCACTGGAATGGGACAGGCAAAAGACGTGATTCCAGGCATGCAAGAACACCTATTTTTGCATGCGGGTCCTCCAATTACCTGGGAGAGGATGTGTGGTCCGATGCGGGGAGCTGTGGTGGGGGCTCTTATTTACGAACGCCGAGCGAACACTCCAGAAGAAGCTACAACATTGGCAGCAGCGGGAAAAATTGGCTTTGCTCCGTGCCATGAATATGGTGCCGTGGGACCAATGGCGGGAATCATTTCTCCTTCGATGCCGGTTTTTGTCGTTCGGAACGAAGAGACCGGAACCCAAGCCTACACTACGATGAATGAAGGTCTCGGGAAAGTCCTGCGCTACGGCGCATACAGTAAAGACGTTATCGATCGTCTGCGTTGGATGGGTAACGTGCTATATCCTGTTTTGCAACGTGCAATTGCGAAAGTCGGTAAGATCGATCTCAAAAACATCATCGCTCAAGCACTTCACATGGGTGACGAGGTCCACAACCGTAATCGCGCAGCGACATCGCTCTTTTACCGAGTCCTGGCACCGGCGATTGTCCGGACCTGTGATGACGCCGAGGCTGCGGCTAGCGTGCTTGATTTCATAAATGGCAATGATCATTTCTTTTTGAATCTTTCTATGGCCGCTTGTAAGGCAACGCTTGACGCGGCGCGAGAAATTCCCGGCAGCAGCATTGTAGTGGTCATGGCACGCAACGGCACAGACTTTGGTGTGCAACTTTCCGGGACGGGAAAGTCGTGGTTTACTGGACCAGCCGATATCCCCGATGCGCTTTTCTTTCCAGGTTTTTCCAAGGATGATGCGAATCCCGATATTGGTGATAGCGCAATCACAGAAACAGGAGGTCTGGGTGGATTTGCGATTGCGGCATCGCCCGCGATTGTTCAATTTGTCGGAGGAACAACAGAAGATGCCCTGAATTACACAAAGCGGATGTACGATATCACTGCAACCGAGCATAACGCCTACCAAATTCCGTATCTCAATTTCCGTGGCACGCCGATAGGAATTGATGTGCGCAAAGTCGTAGCAAGTGGAATTCTTCCCTTCATCGACACAGGCGTCGCGCACAAGGAACCAGGCGTTGGTCAGATCGGTGCCGGTGTGTTGATGGCTCCCGCAGAGCCTTTCATCAAAGCGTTTGAAGGACTTGCAGCCAGCCTTACGGGTGGAAAAGTTTAAAAAATGAGGATTAAGTGGCAGAAATGGAATTGATAAAGGTGACATTATGAAAATGGAAGATTTTCTTGAGTTCATGGGCAAAGTTCGGGTATTTGATCTCACGCAACGTCTCAGCATCCACACACCGCCGTGGCCAAGCTACATGCCTCTTGGAATACAGTATTTCAAACGGATTGCGGGTGCGCACATGGGACAGGGAGCAAATGGCCAAATCATTACGACCAGCAATCACGTCGGAACGCACATGGATGGAGAAATCCATTTTCACGCCTGCGGCCGGACGATTGGTGATGTGCCTCTTGAGGAGTGGATCGGTCCCGGCGTCGTGGTCGACATCTCTAAAGAGGTGGGGGATTATGACCTTTACACTCCGGAGATGATCACAAAGCAGGTCGAGGTTAAAAAAGGCGATATCTTGATTATTAACACAGGTTATCATCGTTATAGTTGGGATCAAGAAGGTTCTGACGAAATTCGTTATTTCGTGAAACACCCCGGTCCTGGTCCTGATTTTCATAAATGGGTTATTGACATGAAAATTAAGTGGATCGGCGTCGATTGCGGGAGCGCCGATCATCCTATGAATACCATTATCCGAAATTGGCACCCTGCGCGCTTTGCGGAGGCAGAGGCTAAGATGAAAGCAGAGTATGGCAAGTCATGGGACCAGCTTTTTCCACAAGATGAATATTATCAAGTGATGCACATAAAATTGTTTCCCAAAAAAATTGTGCACGCAGAAAACCTGGCAGGCGAGATCGGTAAACTCAAAACAACCCGCTGTTGGATTGGATGTTTTCCGCTACGCGGGATTGAACTTGAATCGGCGATGTGTCGTATCGTCGCGTTTCTGCCGCCCAAGTGAATATTTGTGTAAGGATTAATGTATGAGCATTGCGCACGAATTTGAATACAAAAAACCTAACGATCTCCGAGAGGCCATAAAACTCTTTTCGGCATACGGAAAAAAGGCTCGGATTTTAGCCGGAGGAACAGACCTTATCGGCTGGATTCGAGAAGAGATGGTCGCGCCTGAGATATTAATCGACATCAAAGATATTAAGGACCTTGCAAAAATCAGTTTTAAAAGTGGCACGCTCACTCTTGGTGCCTTGGTGACTTTTTCTGATATCATCGAGTCACATATGGTGCTGGAGAAGTTTCCGCTTCTTTGGGAGGCGGCACACAAGGTGGCTTCGGTCGGTATAAGAAATCGCGCAACGCTTGTTGGTAACATCTGTTCGGCGGTGCCATGCTGTGATGCGGGACCGCCACTTCTGGTATATGAGGCTGATATTGTCGTTCGAGGCAAAGGAAGAGAACGTAAGATTCCCATTGGTGAATGGTTTCAAGGTCCACGAAAAACGGCACTTAAAGATGGAGAAATAGTGGTTGCCGTACAGATTCCGCAACCCGCAAAGAGTCACGGTGCCTGCTATGTCAAGCTTGGGCGTTATCGCGGCGAAGATCTGGCGCAGGCGAGTGTCGCGGCGGTGGCTCTACCGAAGAATATCTATCGTATCGCGTTCGGTGCCGTGGGACCGACTCCCGTGCGAGGCTTGAAAACTGAGGCCGTGCTTCGAGGAAAGATGTTGGATGAAGATGTGTATGCAGCGGCAAAAATCGCGGCGGTCAAAGAAATCAAACCTATTACTGATATTCGAGCCACCAAGGAATACCGCACGCATATGATAGAGGTGATGCTCGAACGTTGCCTGAAGGCTGCGTCGGAACGCCTCGTAGGGGAAGGTCCCGAATATGGAACTGACGTGATTTAGAGATGATTTAGAGACGTCAAAGAGGAGAGTCCAAATGAAGTCTACGATGAAACGGACCGTCACTTTCATTTTAAACGAAGAAAGTCGGTCTGTCGAAGTTGAGCCAAGCGACGTGTTGCTCGAGGTCCTGCGCGAAAAACTCGGCGTGAAAAGCCCTAAGGTTGGATGTGAAAGGGGAGATTGCGGTGCCTGCACGGTCCTCCTGGATGGCAAAACCGTGCGTAGCTGCCTCGTTCTCGCAATCGAGGCGGACGGACACCGGATCACTACGGTTGAAGGAATTGACCCGAAAAGTGATCTTCATCATGCTTTTATTGATCATCACGCGTTCCAATGCGGCTATTGCGCACCCGGGATCGTATTGTCGGCCACAGAGCTTCTTCGAAAAAATCGCCACGCCTCACGCGAGCAAATTCAGGAAGCAATTTCTGGAAACCTCTGCCGATGCACGGGATATGCGCCGATTATTAGTGCAATTGGAGTTGCTGGGTCTATGCCTTGTGGTGAGAAGGCGCATTCCTCGAAAAAAGGGAGCTGAGTATGGATGAAAATAAGGACGAATGTCAATATATTGGAAAGTCAGTCTCGCGGATCGAAGAACTTGACAAGATCACTGGCACGGCGCGCTTTGTCGATGATATCGATTTTGGTCCAGATCTGCTCCACGCTGTGGTTATCGAGAGCCCGCACGCTCATGCATTGATTAAAAGCATTGATGCCTCGGCGGCGCTCAAAGTTCCTGGTGTTTTCAAAGTCGTCACTGGCAAAGATTTCCCGTATAAGTTTGGCCTTTATATGAAAGACCGTTATATTTTTGCAGTTGATCGCGTGCGTTTTGTTGGAGAACAAGTCGCGGCAGTCATCGCTAGGTCCCCAAAGATCGCTCAACGCGCAGCCCGTCTGGTTAAGGTCAAATATCAGGTTCTTCCCGCAGTTCTGAACGTTACTGAAGCACTTAAAGACAAGGCTGCACTGGTGCATCCTGATCTTGGTGATTATCCGCATGTTCCGTGGTTTTTTCCGCGTGCTAAAACAAACGTCGCCCATTGGCGCAAGACAAGAAGAGGCGACATCGAAAAGGCTTTTGCCGAATCAGACGTCGTTCTGGAAGATACTTACACTGTTCCTCGTTACGCCCATTGTGCGATAGAGACTCATGTGATTGTCGGTCAATATGACCACGCAGGTCGTCTCACTCTTTGGTCGGCATCGCAATCTCCCTTTACACAACGTAATTGTTTTGCGGAAACTCTGGCCCCTCTAGGAATTAGGCATCAAGACGTGCGCGTTATAACGCCATTTGTGGGCGGTGGTTTTGGTGGCAAGGCTGGCGTGACAATGGAAATTATCGGCGCCGCACTTGCTGTCGCGGTTAAGGGACATCCGGTCAAGGTACGTTGGACACGCGAGCAAGAGTTTTATAATACCTACCAACGCCAAGGAGTGGTTGCTACGATCAAGATGGGTGCGCGTCGGGACGGAAGTATCACGGCGCTTGAGCACACCCTGCATTGGGATGCAGGGGCCTACGCAGAATATGGCGCCAACGTTGTTAATGCGGTGGGTCTTTCCGCGACGGGGCCTTATCGCATTCCAAACATCAAAATCGATTCCGTGTGTGTATACACAAACCTACCGCCTGGTGGGCCTTACAGGGGATTCGGATATTCTGAATTTCATTTTGGGCTTGAATCACACATCACTCGTCTAGCCAAGGCTATTGGAATGGACTCTGTGGAATTTCGGCGTCGCAATGCGATCAAGGAGGGCGATGCCCTCGCATACGGCGCTCCTATGAACCCGTGTGGTCTCGTCCAGGCGATCGACCGTGTGGCGGATGCAATTTCGTGGGATAAAAAAGAAATTTCAGACAACCCCAACACCTTTATCGGTAAGGGATTTTCCCTCATGTGGAAGGCTCCGGCGCTTCCTCCGAACGCATCAACATCAGCGTTTCTCAAATTTAACGAGGACGGAAGCCTCAATATTCTTGTTTCTGGTATGGAGATCGGTCAAGGATATCTCACGATTATAGCTCAAGTTGCGGCCGAAATCCTGACCGTGCCACCACATAAAATTCGCGTTGAAACTCCGGATACCGATCGCAATCCTTACCACTGGCAAACGGTGGGATCGCATGTCACATGGAACTCAGGCAATGCCGTGATTAAGGCGGCGACAGAAGCACGGAACAAAATATTCGATCTCGTGCATCGTGTCTTTGAACTCCCTCCCCATGAGCTTTACCTAGAGAATGAATCTGTGAAATGTAAAACTCGCAAAGATTTTGATCTTCCTTTCACAAAATTCGTCATCACCGGAATCATGATGGAAGATGGCACGTTTCGCGGGGGACCGATCGTGGCGAGCGCCACTAATATGCCGGAATTTACGACAGCGCTATCTGATCCGCAGACCAGTCAGGGAGGCCATCCCAACCTTCATTACACCGTAGGCGCAGCCGGTGCGATCGTGGCCATCGATCGGGAAACGGGAAAAATGAAAGTGCTTAAGACAGCTCTTGCGATCGACGCAGGAAAAGCTCTCAATCCCGAACTTGTAAAAGGACAGATTGTTGGAGGCATGTTGCAAGGTTTAGCAACCGTGCTATACGAAGACATGCGTTTTGATGAAAAAGGAAAACTCCTGAATCCTAATTTTACCGATTACAAAATTCCGACGGCGATGGATATTCCGGACGAGGTGATTCCGATTATCATCGAAACCGCGCAGCCAGATGGGCCTTTTGGTGCTCGAGGTGTCGGTGAACACACGATGATTCCAGCGGCGCCGATCATTGCCAACGCCGTGGACGATGCGCTGGGGATTCGACTTAAATCCATGCCAATTACTGCAGAGATTGTTGCATTGGCCGTGAAAGCGAGGTCTAAAACGAAAAATCCTGGTTAAACCATAGTGATTTCAAACCGGCGCCCTTTGATTCGACCTTCCCTCAGCCGTTTCATGGCACCTCTTGCAACCTTACTTGAGACGGCAACGAACGATTGGTGGTCTTGGATCTCGATTTTTCCGACGTGATCACGATTAAGCCGGCCAACATCTCCTGTCAGTGCTCCCAAGATGTCGCAGGGTCTCAGCTTTTGTTTACGCCCTGCGCCGATGCAGAGCGTATCAAAAGAAGCCTGTGGCTGCGATTTTTCAGTTTTGACCATGAAATCAGGTTGTCCCTGTCCGGTGACATGATTGATATCAAACGCCGAACCAGCTTTTTCGAAAAATGTTTCGATTCGATCGTATCTGTACCGTTCTTGGGGGGTCAAGAAACTCATCGCACAACCTTCCCGACCGGCCCGCCCAGAACGACCGATGCGGTGCAGGTAAACCTCTGGCTGAAATGGCAACTCGTAATTGATCACTGAGTCGAGACCTTCAACGTCAATACCCCTTGCTGCAACATCTGTTGCAACAAGCATCTTCACGCTCCCATTTCGAAATTTTGCCAGAACTCTAACGCGACGTTCCTGCATCATGTCGCCATGCATTCTGTCAGCCGGGAGGCCTCGCTTCATGAGGTTTTGGGCCAGTTCTTCCGCGGATGCTTTTGTATTGCAAAAAATGAGAGCTGATCTTGTCCCGAGATGAGTCAAAAACTCACACAGGGCTTCAAGTTTCTGTTCTGGCGCGGTCTCGCGCGCGTATTGTCGGATGGTCGAGGGTAAACTAACTGCATCTTCACCAACCTTGACCCATTTTGTTTCTTTCTTTTGGAAACGTTGGCTCAGTTTTCTCACTTCATCTGAGATAGTTGCGGAAAACATCACGGTTTGACGTTTGTGAGGTATGGCCTCAACAATTCGTGTGAGGGAGTCGATAAAACCCATGTCGAACATGCGATCGGCCTCATCAATCACGAGGTGGCGAACTCCATCGAAACACAAGGATCCTCTATCCAAAAGATCAAGAATTCTCCCAGGTGTACCAACCACGATGTGAGGGTTAGTATGCAGGTCATGCTTCTGTGCCCATACGGTTCGTCCGCCTGTTATGACGGCGATTCGCAGCTGTTTCTTCACGCGACCAAGCTTTCGCATCTCAGTCGCGATTTGCGTACAGAGTTCCCTTGTCGGGCAAATGACCAACGCTTGAATTGGCATCGATTCTAGCTTGAGCTTCTCCAATATCGGAACGGCAAATCCGAGGGTCTTTCCAGTGCCGGTAGGCGCTTGCCCGATGAGATCTTCCCCACACAAGAGGGGTGGCAAACAGAGTTCTTGGATTGCGGTTAGTTTCGAAAATCCAAGTTTCGTCATGTTTTCACGAATCTCTCGCGAGAGATGTAGTTCAGAAAAAATGTCTTTCATTATCGCTTCCTAAGGTGTTCCAGTTCATGTAGCGGCATAGCCATATAGCACGAATGGCAAAGAAAGTGCTTTAAAATAAGTAAAACTGGAAGACGGCAAATCACTTAATAAGGACCAAATTGAATTAGGTGAGGGGAACTTTATTATAAAATACAGTGAGTTGGGAGAGTAGGTAGTTCTTGGTTTTTCGGGCGTCCCCAGAAAGAACAAAGCCGTATGGAGGAAATTGTGTGGAAAGATCAGTATATCTCTTGTTTTCTGGTATTTAGGAAGAGGAGAGTTCCTCTTCCTAAATTTGAATGATTCACTTGTAGATGAAGAGCTTGTCTTGAAGAACTGTTTGGGTGGGATATGCTTTCCATACGGGTTGGTGGCTGTATTCTTTTTCTGTAAGAGCTTGCGTGTCTTGCGCAAATTTTTCGATTGTAACTTCCGGAGTTAATTCATTTAGCCTTTTTAAGGTTCGACGCATCGAGTAAGTAAATGCGCCACCATGTTCAGCCCCGTCATCCTCAGATGTCTGATATTTTGTTGAAGAAGCAAATACGAAGGCTTGTTTGTAAAGATTTTCATCTTTAGAGATAAAGCTTTGCATGATGTTTTCGGCGAGTTCTTTTTTTGTAATATATTTGCCGTTTTCTTCAATTATTGGAGAGGAGCCATCGACAAAGGAACCGCTATAGCAAGAATCGAGGACCACAATAAGTCTATCGAGTGGCTTGTTGTGGCGTGCTTTTTTAATAGCAGAAGCAACTTGTCCAAAGGAGAAAGTCCCGTCATTTGCCAATAATTGGCCTGTATCACCATGGCCGGAGAAATACCAAAAAAGCGTATTAGCGTTTAATGCAGTTTCCTTGGTTAAGTCTAACACTTCTTGAATAGAGGCATCCTCAATGACTTTAACTGAGTTGAATTTAAAATTGTAACTATTTTCTTTGAAAATCTTTTTCATTTCAAGGATATCCGTTGGGACGCCCGCTAAACCATTAGGCGCACCAATAAGAACGGCAGAGTTATTGGCATTCGCGCTATCCGCGAGACCTAATAAGTTAGAGTTTTGATCGGAACCACATCCAAGAAGACTAAAGATAAATACCGAACCGATGACTTTTTTTAGCATAAAAATCTCCTCAAAAAGAGTGTGGATTAAAAAAGAGAGGGAAATTTTTCAACTTCTCCCTCTGTGAGACCTGAAAGAGCCTTTTTTTCCTGAATAATAGAAATTAAAAACATATTTTTAGCATCCTGATATATGGGAAGTCGCAAGACCAATTTTTCTGCCGCTTTAAAGGTAAGATTCCTCTTGTTAGCGAGAATTTTGGAAAGACCGGAAGGATCGATTTGAAGTGCTTTTGCAAACGCTCTAAGTGAATATCTGGGATTTATTCCGATTCTTCGAACCAATTCGTTTTTTAAGTATTTTCGATAAAAATATTCCATATTTCTGCCCAACCTTTCATCATGTAAAAAGTCAGAACGATTTTTCAAACAACTCAGACTTACTAGCTTCTTCGGTTTCTATTTAGGCATAGTCGTACAATCAATGGGTGCTTTCTGAAGCTCATTTCCATTATCGTCATGTAGGCCAATCAGAATAGGTTCGTTAAATAAATATCGCATGGATACAGAATAACCGGGAAATAATCCATCTCCGATCAAAGGAAATGCGTTATCCATATTTGCAAGCGGGTTTGTAACAATACTGACGATAGAATCTTCGCTTTGTCTGATTTCAGTTTGTTGAAGATCAATAACCTGGGGTATTTCTATTTTTAACGGTGCAAAAGTGGTCCTTCCAAATAGTCGAATGAACTGAACTACTGTCTTTGACTCGTTTGCTGGTGATTGAAACAGGTAGAAAAAGGCGTCCTCAGCCCCATCTGGCGAAAAACTTGTATGACAAAAATGAGCAGATTGAGGAATCCCCTCTTTTTGACGCATCGGAGGAGTTGTTGAAAAAACTCGTGCAACAATAGCACGGGTGTTTTGGGAAGTTCTATCTCCAGCCGCGCGATATTCGCGATATATTATCTCATGAGCTATCAATGCGGCTTGGTTCAAACTATCCATGGCAGACCAGATTTCCAAACTAGTATCAATATGACCTTCGTCATCATCATAGACAGCAACTGTTTCGAGACGGCAACCATCTGGGATGGAAATTGTCCTCCCTACGTCATCTATCTTTTTCAAGTAACTGCCATCGGGAACAAAATTGAAAACTTTATTACTCGTGAGTCCCGAGTTCTCACCCTGTCAGGGTCATTCGTCGGCTCGGGACATTTTGATTCGAAGTTTTGATAGTTCAATGGCAAGCTCAGTCCATTCGTCAATCAATCCCATTAGCGTTTTGTAATTCTGATTTTCC
>CAILAO010000766.1 GCA_903832105.1 uncultured Pseudomonadota bacterium
ACCGACAATGCCATTGCTCGATTTGATGGTACTACTGGGAAACTTATGCAAAATTCAAACGTTGTGATTGATGATTCTGGTAATGTCGGCATTGGCACGACAATTCCTGCACAAAAACTCCACGTAGTTGGGAACAGCCAGTTTGACGGCAATATGTATATCGGTAATTCATGGGTTTCTCTCGCAAGTGGAGCTGCCTTCCGAGACAATGGTGCCAGCGTTCTGCCCTTCTATAACTCTACGGGCACGACCGTTCGCCACTCTTTGGATCTCGGTTCCGGTAACTCTTACTTTGCGAATGGCGGAGGTAACGTCGGAATCGGTACGACGGCACCCACGGCTAAACTACAGTTGGGTACGAATGGGTCTGCACCAACTAGTACACCGGAAACAATATCCCTAGGAGGTACATATTCAAATTCTGCAGGGCAAAATGCAAAACTGCGGATATGGACTGACGGCAATGACTTTATGGGTTATGGCGTGTCAAGTAACCAACTCGATTATATTACAACACATACAAATTTTGATCATGTGTGGCATGCAGGCGGTAGTGAACGACTACGATTAAAAGGAAGCTCCGGCAACGTCGGTATCGGGACGACGAATCCGACCCAAAAGTTACAAGTAGGCACTAGCGGTGATGGTTCCGTCGCTCTCGCTAACGCTTGGAACACGTTCTCAGATATCCGCCTCAAGTGTTATTTGGTTAAGCTTCCGGAAGCTCTAAATAAGCTTGAAGAACTCAACGGTTACTACTATTTTTGGAAAGAAGGAGAGGACCAAGGCAGGCAGGTGGGTGTCGTCGCGCAAGAAGTCGAGAAGGTCCTGCCGGAACTTGTTAAAACTGGTCAGGATGGCATCAAAACCGTCGATTATCCCAAACTGACAGTGATCTTAATTGAGGCGGCTAAACAACTCAAGGCCGACAATGAAGAGATAAGGGCATTCCTATGCCAAACGCAACCTCAAGCACCATTTTGCAAACATTGATTTTGAGGGAGCAAAGACGAGTCATTGGAGCATCAAAGCGGTGAAAAATCTCAGCGCCGAAAAGGACGCTGAGATTGCGTAGCTCAGGGCTAAGCCCGATGCAAACGCTCTTCTTTGCAAGTCCGAGCCCCCACCCAAGCCTAAGACCCTCGCGACGGTTTTTAATCAGAATTTTTTCGTTGATCCGACAAATGGACCAAAACTGATCAAAGTCGACACCGGGAAAGATCACATCTGTTCGCCGCATGACGTCGGTGCAAGATACGGATCAAAACACGGAAATATTGGCTACAAGGCTCAAATCGTGGAAACCGCAGAGAGAGATCAGGTCAACTTTGTTGTTGATATTCTCGATATGTTAACCAATTTGATTCTCCGCCATGAACGGTTATAAAAAACGGTTGGCGTATAGCGGAAACGGTCATGGGTCACGGGAGCCGCATCTTCGATGCTGGGAGCGGGAGAGAAAACGGGATTTATTCAACAAAGCCAGTCATTAGAGATAGCGCCTAAAACCCTATCGATTTTTATTGCGAATAGCCCTGTGGATCTCTCGCGCAGCGTCGCGGGATTTTTGAGATTCGCGTTTATCATGCAACTTTTTGCCTTTAGCAAGGGCAATTTCAAGCTTTATTAATTGATCTTTTAAGTAGAATTTAAGAGGAATAAGAGTCAGTCCTTTTTCCGAAATTTTCTGATGAAGACGTATGATCTCGCGGCGTTTAAGAAGAAGCTTACGGGGGTGTCTTTCAACATGGTTCATTTGGTTTCCATGGCTGTAGAGGCTGATATTGACGTCTTGGAGGTAAGCCTCACCCCGATCGATATCGACCCAGCCATCGGTGAGAACTGCGTGTCCTTCACGTAAAGACTTTACCTCGGTTCCGACTAGCACGATGCCAGCCTCAAATCGATCCATGATTTCATATTCATGAGATGCTTTGCGATTAGTGACTAGAACCTTTATACCCATGAAATATGAATACACGAACTCACAATGGACAGCAAGCTTTTCGCTGGGTGGTGTGAGTTTTTAAATAAAGTTTTCTAGTTGTCTTTTAAATGACTACTGTTGTTGATGACAAGAGGGGAGTGGGATGTTCCATGCATCCGCCTTTTTCTTGATGGCTGATGCCAGGGCCTTCGCATGATCTTTCACATTGGCGAGTGATGCGGATGTAATGACACTCAGAAAATTTTCCATAACCGGGGCGGCGTCTTTAACACTCCGAAACGGACATTTGCCCACAACTTGTATAAGCGCAGATAGTTCATCTACAACTTTTGTTTTATTCTTGTCGGTTACATGATCTTCAAGTTCTTTAGCCGTACAATAAGTCTTCTTTGCCATACAGCTAAGATCATTTTGACCGCAGGCGCTTGCCGTTTTTGTGGATGTTTCATCGTCGACCGGATTCGATTTTGACACGGGTGCGCCGGGACTCAAAGGCGTTTCATTTGAAAGTGCCTGCCCATTAGCCTGAACTTTGACGACGAGTTCAAATGACCCAGATACGGCCTCAGGAGGGAGGACGAACTGAATCTGCCACTTGTCTGATTCAGGTGTCATTTTAAATTCGACGGGTATTTCCGCTGCGGTATTCTTGTCAACTGCGGAGATGACCCAAGATGTATCTGCATTAAATAATGAGTCGTCCTTTTTGAAAAGACTACAGCCCCAAAGATTACTTTCGTTTGCATCTTCGATTGGATTACAAGTAAGATATACACCCGTGACGTCTTCTGGGAGGCTCGCTTCTTCATCTTCGACTTTTTTAGAAGACGAAGATGTGGAATCCGGAGCGAGTTCTTTTGTCGCGGATGCATCGCTTTGATCCATACTCTTAATGTTCGAACGATTGGCGTTTGGCTTACTGAAAAATTCCGCGCTGGAACATGCACTTGTGACGAAAATGAGTAGAGTTAAAAGATAATACATATCTAGCCCCTCTTTAAGGTTAACGTTCCGTAAATACAGCAAAAAACCTCTAAGTGGGGTGCGTTGGAAAAAGGCCTAACCTCACGTGCTGCCTACATAATCGGAAAATGAAGGGAAAACTTTAGCTTTAATTATCATGGTAAATAAATTAAGTAATATCAGGTTGGTACGCATTATAAAATGGGTGTGATTTTGCTAACACGTCTTTTGAAGCTCCTAAATGAATGGCAGTTATGGAAGAAAACGCCTACTTGGTAGAAAATGTTGAACTTCGGCCTCTGGGCAACCCCATTGGTCCGATTTGGGATGGCATGAGGGTCGATAAGTACCTCGCTGTCCGCTACCCATTTTTATCAAGAACTGGTTGGAAAAAAAAGATTGACGACCTCATGGTGTACGTCAACGGAACCATACTTGGTGCGGCTTATCGCGTTCGCACGGGAGATAGGATTGGCCTTCACCCGGACTATCGTGACGAACCTCTCGTCGATGATGCCATTAGACTTGTATGGGAAGAAAAGGGAGTCATGGCTGTTTTTAAGCCCGGAAACCTTCCTATGCATGAGAATGGACCTTATCGGAAAAACACGTTTTACACGTTGGTTCATCAAAAGTTCGGCGAAGAATGGAGTGCTATTCATCGACTCGATCGTGAAACAAGTGGTATCGTCCTGTGCGCCGCAACACCTCAACTAAGACAAAAAATTACTGATGCCTTTCAAGAGCGCAAAATAAAAAAGGAATATCGTCTTATCGTCCGTGGAAAACCAGCGAGAGATGAGTGGGTGGTCGAGGCTCCTATTGGTGACATTAAAAACGGCCGTATTCGCATCAAACGAGGTGTTGTCGATGATGGGCTTCCCGCGGAAACGCACTTTATCACTCTCGAAGAGGCGACCCATCAGGGGCAGGAATATGCTCTTTTAAAAGCGCTTCCAAAAACCGGACGAACCAACCAAATTAGAGTTCACGCAGCATGGAGCGGCTTTCCTCTGGTCGGAGATAAACTTTATCACCCAGATGAACGTGTTTTTTTGGACTATTATGAGTTTGGGAATAGCGCATCTGTGCAAGAAAGAGCCGGCTTTCACAGGCATTGCCTGCATGCGGCAGGGCTAAAGTTTAGACATCCCGTCACAAAAGAGGATGTCGATTTATTTAATGACCTTCCTCCGGATATGGAAGATCTTTGGGGAAGAATAAAAAAAGGGTGACGAAGAAACTGTCACCCTTTTTTTCGCTTTTGCTTTCGCTTCAGAGTTATTGCCTGATAAGTTTTGCCATCATGCGAGTTTCTCCAAGGCGATTCGCCATTCCGGTCGAGCATTGAGAATCACTGGTAGCTAACTTCGTGACCATCTGCATGTCAATAATTGCTTCGGTAGAACTGATTTGGGTGATGGTGATGGTATCATCTTGAGCGATCTGAC
>CAILAO010000767.1 GCA_903832105.1 uncultured Pseudomonadota bacterium
CCTGGACAATGCGGCGCTTTAGGTGATTGCAGAGCCTCTCAATGAAAGGCTTAATCGCAAATGGCTCTGAATGCGAGATGTAATTAATATAAAAAAATTGATAATTTGTACGTGTTTAGCTCCCGATCAATCATTCCTAAATTTACCACAAAATGTTTTTAGACCAGAAAAATTAAATAATATGAGGATAATACTTATTCATTAGGAGTATGCACGAAGAAGAAACAATCAAGCAACCTCAAGAGCGGATCAAACTATTAGAGCTTGAGAATGAGTTGCTTAAGGCAAGAGTAGGTGAAATTGAGCCGCTTAAGGCTAAGATCCGCGAGCTTGAAGCCCGGTTAGCTCAATATGAGAATGCACATACCCCACCAAGTCTAAGACGTGGCCGCAATCGCAAAAAAGATCCGGATAAGAACAACAAAGGAAAGCCCGGACAAAAAATTGGGCACAAAGGCGTAACAAGACTTTATGCAGCTCCGGATAGACAGGTAGAAGTCACAATTGATCGCTGTCCGGATTGCGGGGCTGATCTTGGCGCTCCTTTTCGAATAGACTCGAAGATTATCGAGGAAATCCCTGAACCTCAGCCGATCATGGTCACTGAATACAAAATTGCGCATTACAGATGTCCCTGCTGCCGGAAAGAAGTTGTTGCAAGCGATCCAGGCTGTCCACATGAAGGCAAATTCGGAAACAATGTAATTGCGCAGGCTACATTGCTAAAATATGATGGTAGAATGACTCACCGGAGAATCCAAGACGCTATGATGAGACTCTTCGGTCTGAAAATAAGTCCTGCTACGATACTCAATTTAACCCATCGCGCTGCTGATGCGGTTCAATCGGAATATGATGCGATTCTAAAGAAGATTCGAGGCGCTCCGATCCTGTACGTCGATGAAACGTCAATCCATGTCCAGGGAGAAAGACATTGGATCTGGACCTTTTCCACACCATCGGAGTCTTTTTTCGTGATTCGGAAGAGCCGAGGCATGAAGGTTCTGACGGAAGTCTTAACTCGGAAATTCAAGGGAATAATCGTATGCGACGGTTGGAAACCTTATGCCAGGTTCACAAATCGCATTCAGCGATGTTGGGCACATCTGCTTCGAGAGTCAAAAGAGATTGCGGAGAAGTTCGAGGAAGCTATTCCGCTACATAACATGCTCAAAGAGCTCTACGAGATTCTAACCGAGGCTTTGGAAAATGATCCTCCGCCAAAAGTCAGAAAAAATTTATGGAAATTGGCGCGAAAAGTGCTTCGGCAATGGATCAGGAAAGTGTATTCTATCGAGAAAGTCCGGAAATTCATAGGGAAAATCAAGAACGGGTTTGACTACTGGTTCACCTTTATTATCAATCCGGGTGTAGAGCCGACCAATAATCGAGCAGAGAGAGCGTTGCGACCCCATGTCGTTTTGAGAAAGATCTTGGGCACGCTTCGCAATGACAAAGGAACTTCGATTCATGAGCGAATTATGACGACACTTGCAACTTGGGGACAGAGAGGATTGAATTGTCTCCAAATGCTAACCGAGAAGCTGGCCAGCTAAACACATACGTGAAATGCAAGAGATGGGTGATATTGAAGCCGTCGTTCATGGCTTTGTAGCAGGAGAGGCAGCCGTCCTTGCCGCCTGTCCAGGAGACGACGGCGTTTTTCTGGGAGAGGTTGTCGGAGTGCATGAGTGGTGAGGTGGGACGGCAGGTTATCAAGAATTCGTCCCTGAGGCTTGCAGGTTCTTGGCTGAATCATCTGCAGCTACTCATGTTGGCAACGCTTAATTTTTATAATTACTTAAATATTCCACGGGCGGGCCCGGACAACTGTCGTCTTTGCTCACAGGTCTTTGTTAGGGCTACTGACTTTTGTTAGGGTTCCTAATCGTCATAGTATTGTTTTCTTGGGCTTTTGCTTTCTAGTAGCTTACGTTGCTTTTTCGGCAGGTAGGTCCGCGTACCGGAATGTAGGTCGCAACGTGTGGTTGCGCTACATCAGGTGGGCAGCTTGCGCGCTCCTTACCGCACTCCTCGTGGGTGCTTTGACGGTGGGCCGATGGGTTCCAGCCGATCACGTAGGA
>CAILAO010000768.1 GCA_903832105.1 uncultured Pseudomonadota bacterium
TATACGTCGTTTTCTGATGAGGTGTTTACAGATGCAACAGGAACAGCTGCGCGCTACGCCTATCGTGCATGCATCTACAGCGGCGTTTCAACGCTCATTGCAAGTCAGGCGTTTTTTGGTGTGCCTTCTAAAGGGACATTCAATGAAATATTTATCTCTAGTACGCAGCATAATAACAATGCCGGTGTTGCATCATATGACACAGCTTGCCAAACGTTGGCGACTAACAAGAGTCTGGGCGGAACGTGGAAATCTTTGGTTTCGACCTCCTCAGTGGCAGCTAATGCGAAGGTGACTGTTACGGGGAAGGTATTTAATATGCGTGGTGACATTCTTGCTAACAATAGTGGTGAATTGTGGGATGGCGCCATTGATAATCCCGTAAACTATGATGAAAGCGGATCGAAGAGCTATCCAGGATATTTTGTTATCACGGGGTCGACAGCCACAGGAGCATATAGCACGGGAAATAGCTGCTCTGACTGGACAGGAACGTCTGGTCAGGCTGCAAGAGCATCAACGACAGGAACTACAACTTGGATGTATTCCGACAACTACTTTGGATGCTCAACGACACCTGGTTATCAAATTTATTGTTTTGGAACGAATCCGCAAATTTTGTAATTTTGTCCTGCGTAATATTAGCGATGTTCCTCGTCATGATCTTTCTGGATGTAAATCCGGGTGCCGTTCTCTAACCGGAGCGAGGCACCCCTCGATTCCACGAAGGTCAAGGCATCAAAAAGCAGGTAAGGAGGGGCTAATGAGCCCAAAAATTAAACAGATCCAAGACTAACCGACAGTTTCCTGGATTTTCCTTCAATGTGGCACCGGATTGGCACCGGGACTTTTTCGAAAAGTACGTCTTTTAAAAATTGATTTATGGGTATTTATGGGTGTAGATTTGGGTATGAGGTAACTATGGACCCAAAGATTACAATTACCCCTGAGATGTTAACTCTCATTGCTGAAATTGATGAATTTAAAGGTCGATGGACTGCAACCAACCTTTTAGCTCCCGACAAACTTCTTGCACTAAGAAAAGTTGCTACCATTGAATCCATTGGTTCTAGCACTAGAATCGAAGGGGTAAAACTTACAAATAAGCAAATCGAGTCTTTACTGACAGGTCTCAAATCATCTTCATTTCGCTCTAGAGATGAACAAGAGGTCGCTGGTTATGCTAAAGCAATGGATCTGATATTTTCATCATTTGAAGATATTCCTCTGAATGAAAATCACACTAAACAGCTTCATAGCATTCTTCTCAATTTTAGTTCAAAAGACGAAAGGCACAGGGGAGAATATAAGAAATGTCCAAACCACGTTGAAGCGTTTGATCCGAAAGGGAAGAGTCTTGGAGCCATTTTTGAAACGACCACCCCGTTTGAAACTCCACATCAAATGCGAGAGCTTGTTCGATGGACCTCAAAAAAAATTGAAGATAAGAAACTTCATGCTCTTTTAACTATCGCTATCTTTATAGTTACATTTCTTAAAGTTCATCCTTTTCAGGATGGCAATGGTCGTCTTTCTCGCATTCTGACAACGTTACTGTTACTAAAAGCTGGCTATAATTACGTTCCATACAGCTCGTTAGAACGCATAGTCGAAGATAATAAAGATGGCTACTATCTATCTTTAAGAAAAGCACAATCAACACTCGATAGCGATTGTTCTGGCCTTCCAGAGTGGATTTTATTCTTCCTTCGCACTATGAAGAAACAAAAAGACGCTCTACTGAAAAAATTAGGCGCCGAAGAACTTCTTGCAGAATTCTCTGAGCTTGATCAACAAATCATTGAGATTTTAAAAGCAAGAGCAACAGCCTCAATGTCTAATTTAGTCACTTTGACCAAAGCCAACCGCAATACTCTCAAGGTTCATCTTCGACGCTTGGTTAAAGATAAATACTTGATCCAAAATGGAGTTGGAAAAGGGACTCGGTATCGTTTGGCTTAGGGAGAAAAGTTTAACAAACACTGATCGCTTCGATTTGGTATATAGGAGATACAGCGTTAAAAATAAAGGTGTCACAAAAGATGATCTTCTTGGACTTCTTTTAGCTGGAAAAGTATCCTTTTTAGACGAACAAATGTCTTAGTTTGTTTCAATGTAGTGACACTTCGAAGAGAATAAAGTCAGAAAGATTTATTGCTTTAACGGTTTAATATTAGTACCCAGTGCTACATCAGAATTCTTAAATATCTTTGATGTAGCCTGCGGTGCTTAGGTAATAGGAAGATCGATATTCCCCACTGTCCCCTATAGGCAGCTGTTTTTTGCAGCAAAATGCCAATCAGGTTCAAATCCCCGGATGGTTTTGAGTCGAGGACGCTTATTTTGTCCTCGATTTTAGTCTTCATGCATTATGAGTATTTTTTTGGAATATTTAGATAATAGATTATAAGTGGCCATTGTTGACGTTAATCATAGGCGGGCGTTTGGTCAGTATCCAGAATGTTAAACTGTCGTCTCGCAGGTCTAACGGGAGGACCATGATACTGGATTCCGAGGAGCCTCCTCA
>CAILAO010000769.1 GCA_903832105.1 uncultured Pseudomonadota bacterium
AAATTTTTTTATTTTTATTAATTCAACGAGTTAAATAGGCTGATCCACAAAAGATACCCCCTGTTTTTAAGCATATTTATAGAGGGCGTTTTTTAAGCAGTTTTCGTTAAGAAAGTGAGGTGAATGTATGTGAAATATGAATAAATCAATGAAATTAGGAGAAGTTTTAAAGGCTTAACAAATCAACAACCTGTTTTTTATCAAGAAAGGGATGCTCAATGTTTAATTTTGATCAAAAACCTTCGTCAGAAACGGCTATGGAGCAAAAAAAGGATGTTCCACTGCCATTTGCACTCGGAATTGGTGCGTTTGTGCTTATTGCAGTTTTTGCAACAAAGGAGAAGCAAATTGAGGCTTATCTTTATAGACACCTTCAAGAGATCTTGTTTGGTGGATATCTTTTCGTTCTTGCCACTGCGGCTCTTTTTATGTGGGCCATATATAAACTGTCAAAAGATCTATCAAAAAGAAGATTTAAGCTGAAGCCATTCTTAAAGCAAGGATCTGGCATAAAGGTTGGAACGACTGACGATGGTCTCACTCTTTATCTTCCTGAAAGAGCAAGAACGGGTCATGTACAGATCATCGGAGCAACAGGACGTGGAAAAACCGAGAGCCTTGTGGCACCCTGGATCATCAGAGATCTTGAAAGAGGAAAAAGCGCCATCTTAATCGACGGGAAAGGAGATCCTGCGTTAGCCTCCAAAATCATGTTAGGCACAAATTCTTGTTTCAAAGAGAAAAATATGATTCCTGAATATTTAGTTTTTGATATCTCAGGCTGCTCAGGAAGCGCCGTCACAAATCCTCTTCTTTATGGAACAGCGCAGCAGATTACAGATCGAATTTTCACTGCATTTACATTCAAGGAGCCGTTCTATCGGGCGATTCAAGCTGATCTTACAAGAGATCTTATTACTTTGATCAAGGAAGTTTATGTGGACAAGGGATTTAAGGAGGGAGTTGTTACATTTAGAAGGCTTCATGATCTTTTGACGATGGATGAGAAACTTATTGAGGCAATCAATAAATCAAAAGACCAGTTTCTAAAACAAAGACTTTCGTCATTTGTTTCTCAGTTAAGAAAGGAACGAGATCAGAACACGATGGGGCTTTTAAGTCAGTTGACTCCATTTGCTTGGGGAGAAATTTCAGATTTTGTGAACGGCATTCCTGGAAGCCAGGACTATTGGCAGTTTTTCACGATTTCAGATATGCTCCTTAAAAAAGAAGCCATTAAAAAAATGCTTTTTATCGAAATCTCAACACTTCGGTATCAAGAACTCGGCCATCAATTGGGCCGTCTTTTTCTTCAAGAACTTGCCTGGGCGGTTGGGGAAAGGTCAAGTCTTTATGGAGAAAAAGGTGACTTTCTTCCGGTGTTTTTGGATGAGTTTTCATCGTTTGTGTACCCGGGGTTTGCAAATATTTTGAATAAAGCAAGATCTTCAAATGTAGCACTTCACATTTCGCATCAAAGTAACGGTGATCTTTCAACAGTGTCACCAGATTTTGCAACGATTGTAAACACAAATACAAATGTTAAGTGCATCTTGGGGATCAATGATCCCATTTCAGCCGACTTTTTTGCCAAGCATATTGGCACCGATACTGAAGCTAAGTTGACTGAAAAGGCAAAAAAGACTTCTTGGTTTGGCACGGTCG
>CAILAO010000770.1 GCA_903832105.1 uncultured Pseudomonadota bacterium
CCTCTGCATATTTACGTCTCTAGTTTGTGTGAATGTCTTAGTTACAGCAAATTGAGTGCCATCGCAAAAATGACCCGGAGATACTAAAATGAATGAAGCTTAATATGTCGGATAATTCGTTAAATCTAAAAGTGTTTTTGAATTTTTAGATTGTAAAATCGGAACTTAGAACATTTTCTGCTAGATCTGATCGCTACCACACGAAAACTCTAATATTTCAATGTAGTCAGGAAAGTAAAAGCGAGCAGTTGTTTTCCATGCATAAAAAACAACATGCATAAGAATTTACGCTGAAAATAACCTGTAAATATGGCTGGTAAACAGGAAGAAAACATAGCAATCCTAAAAATTGTTCATATCATAATCGGTGCAGGGCGTCTTGATTAGAAAGTCGGGCATTAAAACGCCTGCAACTTCAGTTTTGGGAGTTGTTGAAATTGGGGAATCTGGTGAAAAGATCAGAGGAGGGAGTTGTTCATGCAGCTTTATAAAGTCAAACTATACAAAAACGCCTACCTTTCCAGTGCATCGACATGCGACTCTATTTTAGTAACCAATTTTAGGGCGCTCTCCTAATGTATGAAATCCGCCCCGTGTCCCCGTTACACTTTTTCAACATTAGTGCTACTGCGTGCTTTTAACCAAACAATATTTTTGGATATTATTTTTTTACGTAAATCTTTTTTGGCTGTTACCGAACAGTCGCCTACTTGATGAGGTAATGAATCTATCCCAAGCCATAGCGAATCTCGACATGACATATTTGAAATCACGAGGTCCCGACGGGCGCCTTCGGCTCCCTCGGGATACGATTTTGCTGAAAAAGGGTCTTTTTCAGCAAAATCTACTTAACAACGACAACCGGAACTCCAATGGCCTTCTTGACTGGAGCGATCGTACTGCCGAAGATCATCTGACTCACTCCTCGATGACCATGACTTCCCATGAACAAGACATCGATTTTTTGCTCCTCAACAAACCCGATAACTCCCTTGACGACGTTACCAAATCCAAGGAAGGTTTCAATATCAACCCCGCGATTAACTAGGGTCTTCGCCAGTTGAGTCAAATATTCCTGGTCTTCGCGCGCCTCAGCATCCAACGCGTCCTGACCGTAAACCTGTCCCCCAGCACCTTCAACAACATGAAAGAGGCAAAGAATGGCGTCATACTTTCTTGCGAAGTAAAGTGCATGGCTCAAGGTCTTTCGATCTTCCTCAGTTGCGCCAATCGCGACCCCTACGCGTCGATACTCTGGTACATCAAGATTTAATCCGTCTTCTCCGGCGAGGATGAAGTGTCCCAATTTCCGCCATCGAGGAACGATCTGACCAAACGCGTGCCTCACAAAAGGCTTCACCGCAATATACAGAAAAAGCGCTACAATGATTATAACGACAGGAACCATTAACAAATAGACCAAAATAGGATCACTCGCGGCGTTGGCCCATGTGACGATTTGCTCTGTCACAAGTTTGATATTTAGCGCCACGATTAGGACCGTCACGATCCATGCTAAAATTTTTATCCATAACCGATTCACAAACGCACCCATGATATTTTTGTCGCTCGTAAAATGAATCATAGAGATCCGATTTTTTACTAGATCCAGATTTTTTATATATTTTTTTAAAAACTCCTATACCTTGCACTTTCACCAGTTTGCCGCTAGATGGCATGGCTAATAATTATTTTATTTTCTACATGGATATGCAAGATCAAGCAGTTTATCATGTCTGGATCTATTTTATTCCTACCTCCTTATACCCGAGGAGAGAAAAAACCATTTTGTCTGAGCTGGAATTGAACCCAGGTCCTCTTGCTTCACAAGCGACCGCTCTAACCACTAGACCATTGCTCCTCGGGCCATCGCACTCAAGTTAAAATAACCCTGAACTTGTTTTGGTTGTCGATAAAAAATAACTTTGTTCTCGGCACCGTTGCTTAACTGTCACATTTTCTTTGAGGAAGATGGTATTAAATTGAGATTAAATAGGATACGTAAACCCCAATCACAATAATTAATAATTACATTCAGATGATTCATAATCTTATTGCAGATAAGCTCAACGTGCATGGTGAAACATTTCAACAAATTAAGACGTGAGTTGGTACAAGTATAAGGACACAGCGGTATAATGAATTAAGCATAAACTATTTTACTATGAAAGTTATAG
>CAILAO010000771.1 GCA_903832105.1 uncultured Pseudomonadota bacterium
GCCGGGCGGCTGCTGCGGAAAGAGACCGACCCCTACACGATCGCCGAAGAGGTCGCCCGCCGCCGCCTGAAATAATATGTGAAATATTTTCCCGCCCCTGATTTTTCCCGGTAATGGACTTTTTCCTAAATCAACGCCATAGGTCTCCTGGCATATTTCTTCCCTTCCTTCGCAGACAGTGAGAAATCCCAAAAAAACATTCGGCTCTTCAACGACAACTTCCGAAAGAAGACGAATCGTAATTGGCAGCGACACCTGTGGGGCTATTTCAACTTTTTCTTCATAACCAAGCTCAAAAAGATTTGTGACCGGGAGAATGGCGGCTTCTTCACCTTCATTTTTTGCCTTACCCTTTTCGGATTCTTCCGCGAAACCGATCGAGGCACCCGCAAAAATGGAGGCGGCGACGAATCCTGCCGCCATCAAATAAAGCAGAGTTTCCAAAAATCTTCTGCTATTTACCATGAATAAGCCTTCTAAGAAAAGTTTGTCGTGGGCATTCCTCAATCACAGCGCTTCCCCCGCCTTTGCGCAAAAATCCCCACCCATGCTAAAACGACTACCTTATATTATTAGTTGCTTGCAGCATCTGATCGCCGGTCTGGATAACCTTTGAATTAATTTCATATGCTCTTTGCCCCGTAATCATGTTTACCATTTCCTCGACAATATCCACGTTCGAGGCTTCCAATTGTCTTTGTGCAATGCGTCCCATGCCGCTTTGATTTGGCATGCCCACGATAGGTTCTCCACTCGCCCTTGAGACGCCAAAAAGATTTTTCCCGAGAGATGCGAGGCCCGGAGGATTAATGAAGTTCGCGAGTTGAACCGAACCAAGTTCTTGGGTGTCTGTTCCGACTTTGACGGTGATAATCCCATCCATACCAACCATAAAGTCCGTTGCATCGGGAGGAATAATCACTTCAGGAACAAGGGGGAATCCATCTTGAGTGACAAGGCGACCCTGCGAATCTTTGCTAAAGTGTCCATCTCTTGTGTAAGCAATGTTTCCATCGTCTTTTTGAACCCTAAAAAATCCCTGACCTTCAACCATGAAGTCAAATTCCTTGCCTGTCATGATGATACTGCCGTCAGTAAACATCTTGTCGACCGAAGACAGTTTGGCGCCTGAACCAATTTGAATGCCGCTTGGAACAACCGTTCCAGTCGTAGCGCTTTGACCAGGCGCTCTAAGAGTTTGATATAAAAGATCGTGAAAATTGGCGCGAGATCTTTTAAACGCCGTGGTATTGACGTTGGCCAGGTTGTTAGCAATTGTATCAATATTCAACTGCTGGGCTTCCATGCCTGTAGCCGCGGTTAAAAGTGATCTCATCATAGCGGTGTTACCTCTCTTTAATTGAAATTAAGTTTAAGCCCTAACTTCTCCGATCGAATTACTTGTTTTTTCCATCATTTGATCATAATTACTAACAGCCTTCTGGTAGGCTTCGTACGAGCGATGTGCAAGGATCATATCCGTAAGATTTTTAATGGCGTTCACATTTGATCCTTCGAGAAATCCCTGCGAAACACCGGGAAGAGCAACCCTTTTAGCAGACGATGGTTCTCCGCCGAAGAAGAGATAGTTTTCACCAACTCTTTCGAGCGCAGAATCATCATCAAAGGTATAAAGCGAAAGTCGATCAATCATTTCCCCGTCTTGATAGACTTCACCAAGGTTATTGACTTGAAAAGCACCTGATCGTAGAAAAATATCACCGCGCTCTCCAAGAACGGGATGACCTTCTTTCGTCACCAATACCCCGTCCGAAGATAGCGCTAAAGAACCATTTCGGGTGTAGCGAACACCATCGGGCGTCTGGACCGAAAAATATCCTTCTCCCTCGATCATAAGATCAAGCGGGTTTTTCGTTTGCATCGCCAAACATCAGGTTTCCAAGTATTTTTCGGTTGGGATGTCGTCACGCGAGACATATCATTTCTATACCATCCTGACCGGCTTCTGCCGCGCGTTGGACTACATCTGCACGCGCAGCGACTGGGACAAGAAGCATTTGATGATCGA
>CAILAO010000772.1 GCA_903832105.1 uncultured Pseudomonadota bacterium
ACAAACTTGAAAAGACCAGCATTGAACAGCCTCGTTATGTCGATTACAGGGAACTCGCTCCACCCCTTGTAGTCACAGCCTTAATCATAATCATGTCCGGATTCATCCTCAGCGCCACAATATTCCTCAAAGTGCCCTGAGCACACTTGCTTTGAAAATTACAGCCCCGCCCCCCTCACGCACGCAGGAATGTCTGGATTACTTTAGGCCGAAGTTCCTAGGAAAAATCAGACCCTAAATGCCAACTTACGCATTGATTTTATCTATGAGGAAATATTTTTAGATCTTTTTATTTAGCCTTGTTTATGTACCCATGTAAATAATTGATATAATTTTAATATAACTATTGACTTCTAATAATAATGTAATATTATGTAGGCATGTTTATAGAAGTCATAGCTAATCGGGGTTCACCACCCGCGATACTCCTGAGGGAGTCATACAGGGAGGGAAAGAAGGTAAGGAAGCGCACCCTTGCCAATCTCTCGAAATGGCCAGCGAACATTGTTGCGGGCTTCAGGAAACTTCTTGTCGGCGGGGACAGCGAGAATGGAGTTCTCGGAGAAGGTTTTGACATCACGCGGACGCTTCCACACGGACATGTCGCGGCCGTGACCGGAATGATGCGCAAGCTCGGGATCCCGGCCCTGCTGGATCACTCTCCTTCACGGAACCGCGATCTGGCGTTATCCATGATTGCCGCCCGGATACTTTCTCCTTCATCAAAGTTGGCCCTCTCATCAGGCCTCACGGCAGAGACGGCGACTGATACGCTTTCAGAAGTCTTGAATGTCACCGGCGCCAGCGAGGACGAACTGTATGGCGCAATGGACTGGCTTGTTGAAAAACAGGAGGCCATTGAACGCCGTCTGGCAAAGAAGCATCTCTCCGAAGGGGCCACCGTCCTCTACGACCTCAGTTCCACCTGGTTCGAGGGGACGAAGTGCCCGCTTGCAAAACTGGGACACAGCCGAGATGGCAGGAACGGTACGTTGCAGGTGGAGTTCGGACTCCTCTGCGCTGGCGACGGTACGCCTGTCGCGATACAGGTATTCGACGGTAATACTTCCGATCCGGACACGGTGGCTGATCAGGTAAGGAAACTCAAGCACAGCTTCAGGCTCGAACGGATCGTCCTGGTCGGTGACCGTGGAATGCTCACCAGTTCGCGCATCAGGGAGGATCTCAAGGGGGAGGAAGGCCTGGACTGGATCAGCGCCCTGCGTTCAGACGGGATAAGAAAACTTATCGATGCGGAACTCGTGCAGCCCTCGCTTTTCGACTCATGGGACCTGGCCGAAGTGGAGTCTCCGGATTTTCCCGGGGAGAGACTGATTGTGTGCAAGAATCCGCTCCTTGCCGAGGACAGGGCAAGAACCCGCGAGGAACTTCTACTTGCCACGGAGAAGCTTTTAAAGCAGATCAGGGAGGCGACATTGCGCAGGAGGAATCCCCTGAGAGGCAAGGACAAGATCGGACTGCGTGTCGGACGGATCGTAAACAAGTACAAGATGGCGAAGCATTTTTCCCTTACCATTGAGGAGAACTCATTTTCGTACGGGAGACGTCTTGAATCAATTAAAGACGAGAGCATCCTTGACGGCTTCTATGCGGTGAGAACCAGTCTTTCAAAAGAGAAGGCTACGCCGGAATGGACAGTTGAGACTTACAAGAGCCTGTCAAAAGTCGAGCGAGCCTTCAGGACTTTCAAGCTGATTGATTTGAATGTCCGCCCGGTACATCACCGTCTCGAAGGGCGCGTAAAGGGGCACATCCTCCTATGCATGCTCTCCTACTATGTGGAGTTCCATATGCGCAGGGCTCTGGCTCCTCTTCTTTTTGCCGATGAAGATATCGAAGAGATGAAGGAACAGAGAGAAATGCCAGTACAGCCGGTTAAAAGATCGCAATCAGCCAGGAGCAAGGCGCTCACAAAAGAGAATGAAGAAGGTTTTTCCGTACGAAGTTTCAAGACCTTGATGAAAATCCTTTCCACTATCGCAAGAAACACAATCAGGCCGCGTCTTAAAGGTGCGGAATGTTTTGTAAAAACCACCGAAGCCTCGGCACTTCAACGCAAGGCGTTTGAACTGCTCGGCTTCAAACTCGAGTAGGATGTGTCCAGTACCGGAAGAGGTGATTTGGACTTAACTCCTTGAAGACAAGAGGCAAAGCATTATCTTATTATAGGAACTTCGGCTTAATACCCTGCACAATGCCGAGTAGTAGGCCATCTCGGAGGGGGACGGGGGCTCTAAAAAAAATCACACAC
>CAILAO010000773.1 GCA_903832105.1 uncultured Pseudomonadota bacterium
GTAGGAATGAACAAAATAAAATCTGGCGGGACCATCCCAACCTTCAAAAAGTCTGCTATTGCCCCTACTCTGGACTGAATTCCAGCCCATATGGGGTATTCTTATTGTTTTTTGTCCCGCTGGGGACGGAGGAAAAGAAAATTTTTTAACGTGGGCATCAATCCATCCAAGTCCTTTTTGAATGCCTTCTTCACTGTTTCTTGTCATGAGCTGCATGCCAAGGCATATTCCCAGGACTGGAGTCTTTCTATTTAAAATTGCTTCATCGAGAGCATTACGAAGATCTCCATTTTTTAACTGCTCCATACCTCGATCAAAGGAACCAACGCCTGGCAAAATGAGCTTATTAGCTTGATGCACAATGTCAGGATCGGATGACAAACGACCCTCGTGGCCAATTTTAAGCAACATATTTTTAATGGACCCTACGTTGCCCATTCCGTAATCGACAATAACAACCACAAATCCCCTTTAATTTAAGAATCCATTTTAGTCAGGTCAAAGCCTATGCAGACTCCTATCGATAGGACTGCAACTATAAATGCCAAGAATAACGCATTTGCTATCCAACGCAATTCAATTTCATCGAATCTGTTTTCAGAGAGGCTATCGATGTTTTCCATAGGCATCACTTTTCTTATTGCAAACTCGCTTTTATTAAAAGGTGTCAGCGATCGGTTATAGGTTTCTGAATAATTTTTTTCATTCACGGAAAACATTGCGCGACCTAGCGCCCTTTTCGTTTCAGTATTTTCTAGTTCGCTTTTGACGTCTGAAAGCTTTTTTCTAAGGGTGTTGGCTTGATCTGTTGATAAGACGCCTTTTTCCTTAAGTTTGGTCATTTTCTCTAGAAGCGAGAAAAATTCCATAGCATCTAGATCTTGAGACGCAGCACTAAAGGAGTTAACTAAAAGACCTGAAACAACGGGTGGGTCTACAATTGTCACACTAGTTGCGGATATTGATTTTGATTTGTCTGCACTTGCCAATTCAATCTTTATTTTGAATAAATCTGATAACAAATCAGCTCTCTTCTGATTAAATTCCCCATTCAATTTTATATACTCATTTAGTGATTGATCGTAAATTTTCTTTGACTTGATATAGCCTGACTCTTTTAAGTCCTGCCGATGCAATTCTTCCTGTTGGTTATACTTTTCGATAATTCTATTAAGAGATTGCGGGAAAATAGCTGCGTACACATTTGCGACTTTTTCTAAATCGGTATTGAATCGTATCGTCCAAAAAAGTCCTATTTGGAAATTTAGCGCAAAAAACAAGTTGCGACCCAGGATTCGCCGACCCGATGCAAGATAGTTCGCTAGAGAAGAAGAAAGAAAAAACGAGAAATTTTTTATAACAGTGGATTTTGCTCTCTTATCCTCCTTTTCAGAAGAAACCTTGCTAGATCCAAACATCTTGTAAAAATAATCCAAAGAGGCTTTTTTGTCGCTATTCTCCGAAGGGAGAGATTCAAGCGAGCTTACAAATGTTTCTGCGAATTCTCTTGCCAATTCTCTTTTTGAAAAAGCTGACGCTAAGTGTAGTGTCAATAGACATAATTGGTTTTTCCCGCGTTTAGCTGGTTGACGATTTTTGCTGCTTCCAAATTGTTCAGCGTGTTCGTGGTTTTGCTTCATATGACTATCGTGCGGTCGCAGTCTCGATA
>CAILAO010000774.1 GCA_903832105.1 uncultured Pseudomonadota bacterium
CTCCAGCTCCGCTTTTAATTGCACATAATTATGATAATCCTCTTTTATGAGATCATCACCCTCACAAAAAATGCGCATTTTCTCTGGGCGCATTTTTAACGTCTTAGGATCATAATTGTGGTGGCGCCATGCATCTTCATCAAGCACAACCATTTGTTCAGTTACCGATAATGGAATTCGTTCGAACGCTGGAAATTTAATATATCCAAAAGCAAATTCGTCATCATGCTTGCTGTCTCGATCAAACCCAGAGCCCTTTACAAAATCTGGTGTTAGGAGTGAGATAGGAACTCGGACATAGACATGGTCCGGTGCTTTTCTAACTGAAGATGAAGGCGTGCTCGTGTCCGTCTGAACTCCGCAGCCAAACATAAAAACAGCTAACATCGTGATAATATAACGCATTTACTTCTCCTCCTGGGCGAAAAACAACTCTTATCGAGTTTTCTCTCACCTGCAAGCGTCAAAAAATTGTCACTTCCCTTTGACTTCTCTTCATTTTACCGCCCGCCTGGGGACCTGACAACTTTGTACCCAATTTTCTGTTGCAAAATAGAACACAATACGCAGAAACTGTTACTCATCAAGATTTTCGGGACAAAACTAGAGGGCCTCTTTTACTTCTTTACAAGGTGAATAGTGACCTATAAATTGGGCTGAGAGCTAAATATTTTAAAAGGAAGAGTAAAATGCTACCAAAATTCATTTGTTCAAAGCTACTTACTGCTGTTCTTCTGTTCTTTTTCTTACTATCGAACACCTCGACACATGTCATCATGGCCGCTTCATGGCCTGATTCCCTTTCTCCCGAGAAAAAAGAGCTTCTTAAAAATCAACCCGAAGATGTCATCACGTATTTCGAAAGGTACTTCGATCCGAATAGTGCAGACGCAATCGATGTCTCTTCCTACAAGAGAATGGAAGCTGAAGGAACGCTGGTCAATCAACCCATTGGCGTTTTTGATTCAGGCACCGGAGGACTCGCTGTTCTTGAGGCATTAAAAAAGACTTTACAAAAAAACGAAACCTATATTTTTTACGCTGATCAAGCCAATATGCCCTGGGGAGAATATCCGATAAATCAAAAGAGGACAGATACGCTAAAAGAAATCATGATGGGTATCTACCAATGGCTGCTCACGACGAAGTTTAATATATCAAATCAGATGAAGACTGCGGAAAAAAAGCCCGTCAAGTCGATTGTCGTTGCCTGCAACACAGCGACGGCATACTCCCTAAAACTCGCAAAGGATGTTTTGGCCTTAGGCCGAGATGTACTTGGCTTCCCTTCAATTCCTGTCTTCGGAATTATTGACTCTGGAGCGGAGGGAGCCATACTAAATATTAAAAATCGTGTTATGAAGTCTAAAAGTCCCCAATCTTCCCCACAAGGAATGAGTGTTGCCGTCTTTGCAACAAGCGGCACGGTCGATGCCGGAGCTTACCCGGTCGCGATCAATAAGTTTGCTAAAGACCACGGGATCGAAAACCTCGCCGTCTATCAGCAAGCCGGTGTTGGTTTAGCAGGAGCCATCGATCATCTTACAGAATTTATCGATCTTAAAGCTCACGATATTCGCGAAACTTATCAAGGTCCGAAGGCATCTTCTCTTCCGCGACCTTTAAATGATGAAATGTGGAAGCGTTTTAATTTTTCAAAAGGTTCTAAAGGCAACGGTTTCTTCGCAAAAAAAAGCGATCAAGGGATCATCGATTTTCAGCTGAATTCGGTAGAAAACTATATCCGGTTCAGCGTCGCCCTTCTTCTCGACAAAATGCTCCAAAATGGCGAAACGAAGCCTCTTCACGCCGTGATTTTTGGATGCACCCATTATCCTTACTTTCAAGGAACATTCGTCAAAGTCTTTAAAGAGCTAAGAAACTACAAAACGGACGGAAAATTCGTCTTCAGACATTTGATTGACAGCGATCTCGCGTTGATCGATCCTTCCGAAAATCTCGCTCAAAACGTCAAAGCAAGTCTTGTCCAATTCAACTTGGAGCGAAAAATCCGCGTCACAAAAAATGAGTCCGATCGCTATTTTATTTCCGTGCCCAGATCTGGTCTTGATCCTAAATCATTCATCAACCATGATCCTAAGCTTGGATTTACAAGCGAGTATAAACATGAGCGGGAAGTTTCTCATGGCAAGAGGGTGCGACCTGAAACGCTCGATGATATCGCCCGCGTTCCCATGGGACGAAACGTCGTTGATGACGAAGTCATCAGGAGACTTAAATCCCGAGTTCCGCAGACCTTTGAGTCGATGACAAAATTCTCGATCGAGTTTTCGAAAACAAATCTAGATTCGGATTATCGTCCGTTCTAGTACCCCGTCAAGATTGAAATTGCGGGTTGAGAATCAGCACGTTCCTCATATTCACCATCTTGCGCCAAGGAATATTCGGGCTATTTTTTCGAAAATTCGGAGACACTTGGTTGGCGGCTTCGCCGTTGAACAACGAGGAATCAATAACTTAAACAAATTTGGGATAGATCCGTTTGACTGGCTAAAAAAGAATTTATTTTATTTCCGTAACCTATTGTTTATATAATAGATTCTATTCTCTAGATAAAATTTACTAAAGAAATTCAAAAATCCTACCGAATTTAATGGATATGAGGAAGGGCGTAGATTTCAAGAACTTCGAAGTTATACAAAATGAAAGCAGATATCATGAAAGCAAAATTGAAGGTGAAG
The DNA here is from genome assembly GCA_903832105.1 of uncultured Pseudomonadota bacterium. Classification (GTDB taxonomy): domain Bacteria; phylum Bdellovibrionota_B; class Oligoflexia; order Oligoflexales; family CAILAO01; genus CAILAO01. Next base: position 2,703 of record CAILAO010000774.1, read on the forward strand.
GCGTTTCTCGTTTTGTTCACGCTTTTACTTTCATTGTCACTGTCATCAGTGGCGTTTGGGGTTCCTTATGGGCTTCATTATAGCGGTCGTTTGACGACAGTCGCCGGGGCTCCGATCGAGGGGCCGATCAATGTCGAAATCAAGTTTTTCCGAAGCGAAGCCGGGGCTGATGAGGTCGCTGTCACGGTGCCGGAATTTACCGATGTCTCGCTCAAAGATGGTGTTTTTACGCTAGACATTCAGCTTCCGCCTGCAAATTTCCATACGGTGTTTTCTGATTCTTTACCGACGTATATTCAGGTCAAAGACACGCTCCATGATCAAGTCTATCCGAGGCAAGTTTTTTCGGCCGTTCCATTTGCGCTCAAGGTCCCGGTGGACAATTCTACTGTTGGTTATGATTCCGATGGAAAACTAACGATGCTCGCGACCGATGCGGCTGGAACAAATGTCATTCAGACAATCAACACGTCTACCTCTGCAACTACTATCGATTCTTCGCATCTTCCAAGCCTCGCAGGTGATGTGACGGGAGCAGTGGGAAGTACGGTTATTACGAAGATTCAAGGGAACTCAGTTTCAAACGCGTCTCCAAATAGCGGTGATATTTTAAAATGGAACGGTTCATCTTGGGCTCCTGGAACCGTGGGAGGCGTTGGGACGGTCACAAGCGTAGCGTCAGGAGCTGGCCTCACCGGTGGTCCGATCACCGGATCAGGAACGATCGCAATAGCAAATCTTGGCGTCGATACGGCGCAGCTTAAAGATGGCAGTGTTTCTGCGATCAAGATAGCAACCAGCGCCGTGACGTTTTCAAAGATTGATGGCACGGGATGCATAGATGGGAATGTGCTTCAAAGATCAGGCGTCAATTGGACATGCGGCACGGTAGCAGCAAATTCGCATACGCACGGAGCGACCGATGTTACGCAGGATGCAACCCATAGGTTTGTGAGCGACACGAATGTAACAAATTGGGGCAGCGCCTACACGTTAACCTCCGGAGCCACCAACCTAGGCACAGGCGATACTCTTGTAAAACGTGACGCGTCCGGAAACTTTACTGCTGGCACCATCACGGCAACGCTAAACGGCACGGCGACGGCGGCAGGGACCGCGACGACAGCGGCAACGGCGGGAAACGTGACGGGCGTTGTCGCGGTAGCGAACGGCGGTACGGGCCAATCTTCTTTAACAAGTGGCGCACTGCTCCTTGGGAATGGATCTTCCGGCGTTTCAACCGCCGTTGGGACGTCGGGACAAATACCGATTAGTAGCGGAACTGCGGTTTCGATGACAACCCTATCGGGTGAGGCCAGTCTCGCTGCAAACGGTGCTCTTACGCTTGCTACCGGCATTAGCGCCGCAAAAATTGGCAGTGGAAACGTGGATAATGCGAAGTTCGGCTATTTAAGCGATGTGACGGGAGCCATTCAAAGCCAGCTTAACGCCAAGCAAGACGCCATCACGACGCTTGCCGTAAATAAAGGGGGCACAGGTCAAGCGGAGCTTACGAGCGGCGCGATTCTTCTAGGTAACGGGACATCTGGCGTTTCATCAACTGGCCCGGGGACTGCGGGCCAAATTCCTGTAAGTACCGGCACGGCGGTTGCGATGACGAGCATGTCTGGTGATGCGACAATTGCCGGATCAGGCGCTCTTACGATCGCAAATAACGCGGTGACCTCGGCCAAGATCAACGCTGGCTCGATTTCTAACACACACGTTAACGCCAGTGCAGCAATTGACGTGACGAAACTTTCAGGTGCAGGCGCTGGTAACAAAGGCAAAGTTCTTGCGGTTGACGATACCGGTAATATTTCTTGGCAACGATCAAAAGACCGCTCATGCGACACAGGCA
>CAILAO010000775.1 GCA_903832105.1 uncultured Pseudomonadota bacterium
ACGGACGGATCAGGAAATCTTTCTTGGATCGATCAGGCAGCGTCTGCTGTTACTAGCGTCAATACGTTAACGGGTGCCGTCACCCTCACAACGACCAACATCGCAGAAGGCACAAGTCTTTATTACACTGATGCAAGGGCAAAAACTGCTGCCGTGGGTGATGCGATTACTGACGCTGTCACCGATAAAGCCCCGAGCCAAAACGCTGTGTTTGACGCACTCGCCCTTAAGTCAGCGACGTCACATAACCACTCTGGTGTTTATGAACCCGCAGGTCTTTCTACGGATGTCGTAACAACGACAAAAATACTTAACGCTGCTGTGACATCGGCAAAGATTGCAAGCCTTGGAGTCGATACTGCAAATATCAATACTGGCGCAGTAACCCCAGCAAAAATTCAAGGCTGTGCTGACACGCAAATTTTGAAGATGGTCGGCACCAATTGGACATGTTCGAGCGATGCTAATTCCGGTGGAACCGTTACGTCCGTGGCTACAGGAACGGGATTAACTGGGGGTACTATCACAGGATCAGGAACGATCTCTGTAGCTTCTGGTGGCATCGGTTCTACCCAGCTTGCCGACAGTTCCGTCACGACCTCAAAAATCGATAACGGCGCAGTGACGACTGCAAAGCTCGCCACATGCTCCGATGGAAAAGTTTTGAAAATGGTAGGAGGCGCGTGGACTTGTGTTTATGAGGCCATCACTAAATCGACAACTGTAAAAAAATGTAATGGGAGCGTATGTATTAACGCATCGACTTCTTTAAACCACTGATTTGTTTCGCTGTTTTTTGAAGAAAAGGCGCAATGAAAACGGGGTCCAAGACATTAGAATTGGGTCTGGAGGCGTTTTTTGTTCTATGCGCAATTTTACTCTCACCACAATCGTCAGTGACCTTTGGGGTTCCTTTCTTAAGAAAGAACCTTATTTTTCAGCAACAACAACAGAATTCATATCAGATGCTTTAATGTCCAGAACAACGTGCTTAAACCCCACAGCTTCAAGATCTTCTTTGATTTCTCTGAGTGTGAAGGTTCCGCCTTGATCGGTCCCGACGAGCATGTTCACTGCGAATAGAGCGCCCTGTACGGGTTCTGTACGGTTATCCTCCATAACGATGTCCCTGATTGCAATGTGTCCACCAGGAACGAGGGCGTTGAAAATCTTTTTAAAAAGCATTCTGATTTCGGTTCGCGAAAGCATATGGATGATGGCGCTCACCCATGCGAAATCGAAACCTTTGGGGAAATCTTGTTCGAGAAAATCTCCTGGAACTAAAGAGACGCGATTCGAAATCCCCTCCCGTTCAAAGCGTTCTTTAGCTTGTTTTATGGCATGCGGGAGATCAAAGAGCGTCGCGTGGCTATTCGGCTGCGACCTAAGAAAAGCTAACGTCCAACTTCCCGAAGCTCCTCCGACATCTAAGAGATATTTAAATTGATATTTCTTTAGTTGCCCGACAAGTTTGTCGGCTATAAGGCCTGAATTGACATGCATCGCCGCCACAAACGCAGCCACATCGGCTTCTTCGCCGCGAATACTTGGCCCTTTGTCGATGGGCCCTCCCTCTTTAACTGTCTCGGAAAGATGGCTCCACCTTCGAAGTATGTTCATGCTATGCCAAATCGATGGCAAAAGAGTCGACTCTTGATGGGAGGTTAATAACGGAACCAGGTCGGAAGGCGTAGAATAACGTTCATTTTCCTTGTTGAGTAACTCCAAGGCGACCAATGAATCGAGCAATATTCTCACTCCGCGAAGATCTGTTTTAAGCCCTGAAGCGACTTCCTCTGCAAAACTATGCTTGTCTTTCAAGAACGAAAATAAATCCAGTTCCGCAGCGGCGCCTAAGATACATGCTGGGCGAAAAGCTGTCATCATCTGCATGAGTTCTTCTCTTTTAGACTTGAACAGTTCCATAAAAAACCTCCTCGCGCTGTTAAACTTGGGATGACTTTGTCGTAACGCCCTAAACTAATTTCTTTTTGATCTTCTCGGCGATTTTTTTGCCCGCAATAATGTATTTTTCCGCAGTGATCCCGCGGAAATTTTCCGCAAACAAATCAAAAAAGAGTTCGAGTTGTGGGAGATCGCCGGATTTAATTTCGGTGATCGTCGCATCAATCGTAAACGTGAAGAAGTGGGTGTAATCTTCAGGATAAATAACGAGTCCCGGTTGTGCCCTCGCTGTTATGTTGAAGAAGTTCGGGCGTGAAGCTTTCGCGGGCTTTTCGTAATGAATGAGTTCACTACGGTACTTTTTATCATGCTTATAGCGGCCAAATTTGTTGTAGCGGAGGCGTAGGCAGGTGCAACTCGCGATCGCTTTTCCTCGGTTCGTGACGCCGATCTTAACGACACACTTAAGAAGCTTGTTGCCGTCGACTGACTTAGGAATGTTCAAGGGTTCTGCATCCCAAAAAACACCGAGATCAGGTGCTAGGCGGCGCCCAAACATATATTCGAGTTCGTAGTGTTCCGCGATTTTGAAGGACTCGCCGTAACGTTTGTAGTACTGCTTGAGGCCTTCAGCTTCCGATCTGTGGGGCGCTCGATCCGATCTTGGTATATAAGACGCAACGTAACCCAGATCCCGGCCCTCATCCTCAAAGATAACGTGATTGCTGGCACCCGTCACCGGTGGGCTCACAAGCCTGGAGATGAAGCTATCAAGGTGTTCAGCGAAAGCCCGGACGTGGCGGATAGGGTGTTTCGATCGCTCGCTTGTTCCCACCCCTGGTGCGCCTACCCCCCAAATCACTAGGCCGCTGTCGCTATTTGCGAATCCAGCAAGCGCACGAGAATAATTACGGCGATCGTCCTCATGAAGGGTGGGGACGTAGGGGTTCGTCTTTCGTTTAAAGTCGAGATGAAGATCCTCGCGGCACCCATCATCGACCCACTCATCGATAAGCTCGGTTCCGCGTTTAAGAAGCGTCTGAAGAATGCTATAGGCAACGTCCATATACTGTTAAGAATACTGTTGAAATACCGATCATGCAATATGTGATTTTTCTTAAGAAAACTATTGCTTGTTTTCCCTCTTTCTCCCGGCCTTTTAATCAACCAAAATGCGTGATATCCTTATGATTAAAGTTTCTTTGGAACATATTGTTTTAACCTTGAGAAAGGAGTTTTTGTGATGAAACGTCTTTTAATCATGAGCTTTTTTGGGGTGCTCTTTTTGACGCTGAGTTGCGGGGATCAAACAAGATCATCGTTGTCGGGGAAAATAGATGATAGTTGGACCGTACACTTTTCCGTTATGGAGAAGAACTACAGGGCATCAACGTATTTGGCGCGCATTCCTACAAAAGATCGCGTCATTTTTGTCACCTTGAAGAAAATTCCGGAAGCGATCAGTTCCCTTGAGTTAACAGTTGAAAAGAATACGCTTCTTCATGTTGCCGAACCCCTCACTGATAAGCCCGTTCCCTATGAACTTCTGCGTTTTGAGGGGCTAGTCATCCTATCGACCTTTAAGGATAATTTTAGCGGCGAAGACCTCTTGAGGATAGGTTCCTCTCCTTACTATCTATGTACAA
>CAILAO010000776.1 GCA_903832105.1 uncultured Pseudomonadota bacterium
CTCTGTTTCCGGAGTTGTGGAATCAACCTCCGGAGGCTTCAAATTCCCAGACAACACGCTGCAAACCACGGCTTCAGTAGCAACTGTGTTCTATGCACAAGGTTCGCATCCTAGTTGCAACATGGATTCTGGAGATAGTGGCCAATGGTGCGATCTAATAACACTAGATGTCACAGGAAATACGAACAACTCTGGCATAATCGCGGACTTCACGGGAAATTTCATGTCCTCCGTGGGGAGTGTTAACGCTAACATCAGACTTCTTGTCGATGGAACTGAAAAAGCACACCAAGAATATTGTTCTGGGGATGCTGCTTATGACACCTGTTCTGCACCTATTAAGTGGTTTGGCATAATTGGCTCTGGCCAGCACTCCGTGCAAGTTCAATTTTCCAAAGCATGGGATCGTGAAAACCCTGTTGAAAGCAGAAACACCTTCCTGGTGGTTACCGTTCTAAACTGACAAAAATGCCCGGGATTGAGATCTAAGCCTGGATTAGTGCATTTCGCGCGAAAGGGTGTGTATTCAATTTAACCGGGATTTTGCATTTAAGATCTGCTGCGAAGCCCAAAACCAACGCACCGCCTGCGTTACGTTCAGAAAATGGCCTGGTCTGTATGTAGCATACTATCCCGGGCAATTTTCTTCACAAGCCTTGTCGGTGCTGTTTTTGGTCTTCTCGCTGCGATCTTAAATGCAAAATCACGGCTTAAAATCGTAGACATCGACTTCTGCTTACTCTTGAGGCATAAACGTGATCTTTTCTCTGAAACCTTAGCTTTTTCGCCGAGATATTCAGCTAATTCACGGCAAAGTCAGCTAGTTAACCGAACCGTCGAGAGTCACCTTGCCATCTTGATCTTTCATGATCACACCGCTGACAGCATCAGTCACGTTCGGGCAGGGCCTTGGATAATAGAAGGTTTCCTCCGGCTGACTACCACCCGCAAAATCATAAGGGCATAGAGCGTGGGGCCAGGATTTCTCCACAAGCACAGTCACGAGGCAAGCGTCAGGTCCCTGGGGGGTGATATCTGAAACTCGTCCTATGATTTGTGCTTGTTGGGGATAATTTTCGCAAGAAAAATCCTTCTTTGGAGCGCCATCGGGCAGTGTAAACTCACCATCGAGAGTGACGCGTCCTTTTGTGTCACGCATGATGACACCGCTTGCTTGACTTTTAACGACTGGACAATCGTTTGGGGTATAAAGAACTTCTTCAGGCTCACTTCCACTGTTAAAGCGGTATGGACAAAAGGCGTGAGGCCAACTCTGTTCAACGGTGATGGTTACGTTGCAGCCCTTTTCAGATCCATAAGGTGCGGTCTTCGTGACAGAAGCAATAATTTGTGATTGTTCTGGAAAGTTTTCGCAGGTGAAGTCCAACTCGCCCTTTTCCGAGGCGGCAACACTTTTTACTTGGTTTTGTTCAGAGATATCTTGCCTTGGTTTACAGGTGAAACAGAACATACCAACAAAGAAAACCAATAAAAAAATACGCATGGTTATCTCCTAAAAACGGTCAATAAGTGATTTTGCTTCATTCTGAATGATACATTGAGTGAAACACAAAAACACGGATTTTTTAGAGCTTTATTTTTGGCAAATAGGTAAAATAAAAGCAATCGCCCTGAGAATGTGGGTTGTTAGCAATTAGTTGTATTTTGGGAGAAATCCCTCACGATCAAGCCATTTAAGAGAAGTCTCAATTCCGTCGAAGTCTGCCTCGATTGTCCAGCAAGCGTTTGGTGCATATTCTTCGAGGGCGTAGCAGATATCGCGAATTGGAATGGTGCCCACAGTCAGACCTAGGTGCTCGTCCCGCTCTCCATGGTTGTCATGCAAATGAGAATATCCGATCCGAGGTCCGAGGGTTTTGATCCAGTTAACGGTGCCGAACTTCGAAAAACAGTGAGTATGGCCGATATCGAGGTTGATCGTGAGTCTTGGACTATTGATGGCATCGATCAGATCTTTCATGAGCGTCGGAGATCGCTCCAAGGTGTTTTCAATGTGGATTTCGATGGGTTCCGGATGAGCTTCAAGGAATTCTTGCCAAAACTTCACAGCGCGAGGAAACCATTTTTTCTCCGGGCTAAATCCAGGGATGTATCCGTTGTGAAAGATAATATGTTGAATATTGAGACTTGTCGCAAAAGACCACCCCTGATCCATACGTTTTCTTGTAACTTCGGTAATTAAAGGATCAGTACTGCCTGGGTTAAGGTCGCAGAAAGGACCATGCATCGACCTAAGTTCAATGGGCGAAATAATGCGCTCGTGATCGGCTAAGGCGGTAAGAATTTTTTCGAAATACTCAGGTTTAAAAAAAGCCTGAACTTCAATTCCAAGTTTATATCGTAAACACAGCGGAGCAACTTCAGCCACAAGTCCATCATCAGCGATTAGCATGTGTTTCATGAGGAGCAGTTCCTTGCTAAAAGATATCTTGCATTAATTTGATCTTAAAATCGAATGTTCCTTGGTAATCAGTCCGCTTTTTTTATGTATATGCCAGATCCGACCCACCATGTATCATCAACTTTTTGGGAATAACCCTTTTTGAGCCAAAGCTCATTTCTCTTTTTCGGATGTGGCCAGTAGAACATAGTAATTCCACCGTCGGGCTTTTGGGCCGCTTTTTGAAGCTCCTGGATGGTATAAAAATCAGAACCGTCAGGATTCTTTTTGGGACCTTTCAATTCCGTGAGGTTTTTTCCGATAAGACTCTTGTCTACTCCATGCGCGATCACCGTGTGGTTAAAGTCATAGGCGTAAATATATAAATCTCCATCAACGAAGAGGCCCTCTTTATCTTGTCCTTTATTGATTTCCGCGAGGGTTTTTTCCTTCCCGTTCTTTTTTGCAAATTCGATTGTCTTTTTCACGAATTGGATCATTTTTTCGGTGGCTGCTTTTTCGTCGACAGCTTGTGCAAACGCGATGTTCGCGAAGAAAATGAAACAAGCAGACAAACTGAGAACTTTTAAAAACCTCATGTAGTTTCTCCTCTGGGAAAAGTGTCACAACGTATTGTTGCTGATGATAGTACAAAATATTTGCCGGCGCAAACTCTGTCTCACTTTTTTATCTTTTTCGCTTAAACCACACGACGCTAACGTCATCATCTGGTTTTTTTCCCGACTTTTTTGTCTCTGCTTGCCAGGCGGCTGCGTAGAGTTCCTGAGGCGTTTTGATTGTTTCCTGCCAGGAAGCCCCAAGGATTTTGGTGAGTTTGGAACCTCCTTTGAGAGGAAGACCGTCTGTAAAAGCGACGAGTTGATCACCTGGAATAAATGGATTTTCGGTGATGCTCATACAAATTCCGGCTGTAAGACCGGGAGGGTCAAACTTCGAGTTAGCAGCCGTCCTAGTGAGGGGTTTTTGATTCAATTCTTGATCCAATAAAAGTGGGAGAGGATGTCCCGCGCTTACGAAGAAAAATTTATCTTGCTCTGGTATGAACGTAATAGCCAGCAGCGTCGCAACGTGGGTTCCGTGGCCCTGACGGAAGAGAGTGGAGTTGACTTGTTCACCGAACTTCGCGGGGAAATCTTGGGATTCGAGGAGATCGGGGTTTCGCTCGATAAGAAGACTTAGTACCGTTTTGCATGTCGAAGCAACCATGGCTCCCTGGACCCCGTGGCCTGTGATGTCGCAGAGGATAAAGTGAAAGACTTTTCCGGAGAGTGATTCTTCAAATGCAAACCAATCACCGCTCGCTTCCGTGAGCGGTTTGTGAAACACTTCGACGTTACAAAAGGGCCAATGTGGAATGCTATCAGGAAGGAGCGCTTTGGCTATTAGCGCAGCATCGCGCATTTCAATCTCCAAACGTTTTTTTTCCGCTTCAACAATCCGCATAAGAAGGAGCTTCTTTTCTTTAGCACGGGCCATGTATGCAAAGACTGTCAGGGCAATGAAAGCAAACGTGAACATGGGAAGCATGAGTGATAGATAAATGTTTTCGTAAGAAAATAGGAAAAACTCTAGCGCTAAGGCCAAAAAGATCGTTAAGAAAAATCCGCTCCAAAAAAGAGCGAGTGATCCCGAAAGGCTGAGTCCGGCGCCCAAGAGGCCCCCACAAAAAATAAGCACCTTGATCCACTCAAACTTGGTAATCCAGCTTTTGCTAAGAATGCTATTAACATTCGCGATCAAAGAAAATGAAGATGGCGCTAAGCCAAACGGTGTTTGGATAAATGTGGTACCACCCGTAAACATGTCGGTTAAAATGAGAACAACGTCACCTTCTCTAATTCGTTTCATAGCACCTTTGGCATCGTCAGAGAGAAGGTTCCCAAGGGAGGAAATACCTTTGTTGTAGATGCTTTCTGGAGGCAAGTGATTGACCTGGATATTGCCATCGGTTTGCAAGGGAATCTTGGCGCCTTCAAGCATGAGTGATCCTCGGTCGATTTCTCGCTTTTCGGCAGCAAAGAGTGAGATATGAGGGAGAAATAGTTGATTATTAAAATTGATAACCGGTGCAAACGTATTAATATCGAAATCAAATGAGGTGATATTTCCAAGGTGAGTAAATGCTTTTTCGAGGAGATAAGGCTCGCTTGGTCCATAGACGTTTTGGTCTTGAATAACTTTCACATACTTAATTGTCTCGTCTTGAGGCGTTTTGTTTATCGGAAGCCAGGTAAAGAACGCCCGATCTTGCCCTTCTGGCTTAAGTGCGTGACGCCCCTTAATAGTTCCGCGAACGAGGAAAGCGCCGGCGACAATGTCGATACCGAGAGAGCTGATCTCCTTTAAAGAGTGATCGCGATCTAGCTGATCCGGATTGTCAGAAAAAACTTTGCTGATAATGACGGTTCGAGGTTTCGCTCGAGCAATGTTTTTTAGGATAGTACTCCATTCTCGAAGAGTCGGAAAAGGACGGCCAAGCTTAGAAAACGTTGAGTCATCGAAACTATAAATGACTAGCTTGTCATTAAGAAGTGGGGTCTTTCCAAGAGAATGGCGAACCTTAAAAAGTATGGGCCTTTCAAACTGCTTCGTCAGAAAATCTTCCACGCCAAGCCAATGCGATAACCATGCAACACCACCCCAAAAGAAACATAGGAGAACAATGTGTAGCGTGAGTGAATTAGAAATGCTGAGTATTCGTCTCATGTTAAGGACTTTCGGATCGTTTCCTGCTAATGTTTAAATTAAAGAGTAAAAAAAACGCCAACTAAACGTATCTTTGTTGGTGTTTTAGAGGACTTGAATAACTTAAAATTTAAAATGAAATATCTAAAATCCAGTGGCTAATTCTTGAGCACGAAGCTTAGCATCTTCTCTTGCTTCTTTAGCGCCGGTTGGTCCCTTTGCTAGTGTGGGCTCAACGACGACGGTTTTAATGTCTGTAAAACCGATAAAACCAAGCGCCGTTTCAAGGTACTTTTTCTGCATGTCATAAGCCTCGTAAGGTGTTCCTGCGGGATATGTTCCTCCTCGAGCAACGCTCAGGAAGGCAGGTTTTCCCGTGACCAAACCTTCATACCCTTTATCAGGTGAATAGCTGAATGTGTACGATGGCTGAATGATGACGTCAAAATACTGTTTCAAAAGATAGGGAATTCCAAAATTCCACATAGGTACTGCAAAGACATATTTATCTGCGGCTTTGAATTGAGCTATAAGCTGCTCGATAGGCTGCCATGCTTTGAGTTGTTCTGCTGTGAGCGTTTCGCCACTTCCAAGGGAGTAACGTGCGTTGATGGTCTCTTTATTGAACGATGGTAGTAATATTTTGAAGAGATCAATCGTCATAACTTCGACATTAGGATGATGGGTTTTATAAGTTTTCAGAAAAGTTTCAGCTACAGCGACTGAGTGTGATCTTTCTTCCCTTGGTGATGCCTTGACATAAAGAATCTTTTCCATTGTCTACCTCCTGAAGTCTTTAACGTTGGTCATTAGCGATCTCGGTTTACGTATCGCTGTGAAGGCGGTTCCAATTTTCATGCCATGAAGAGATGTCGTGA
>CAILAO010000777.1 GCA_903832105.1 uncultured Pseudomonadota bacterium
AAAGCCGGCGGCAATAAAACCAAGGCCGCCAGGATCCTAAAGATAGATCGCACGACGCTTTATTCAAAAATAGAAGAATTTCAAATTCACCCCGCATAGGAAATAAGGCACCGAAGGCTGCCCAAAGCAGTCCACCTCTAACGGGGTAAAGCAACCTCTTTTAATCGACCACTCCGCAGCATCTTAAAGACCGTAAGCGAATTCCATCAAAAGCGTTGAAAGACCCCCACACTTTTCTGATACAAGGTCATTTTCTTGTCAAACAGATAAAGCTCACCCGAATTTATTATTTTCAAATATCTCTGTAACTCACGTTATATCAACAAGATGCGGAACAGAATTCCATAGCATGGGAAAATCATTCAAAGAATAGGGTATTTGGCACGATTGTTGCTATATAAGGATATGTATCAGAAGTAAATTTGAGAGTTTCACCGTTTCTCATTTTAAAAAGCGGAATTTAAAAAAGAGAGGGGGTGTTGATCATGGCAGTCGAAAAAGCAATCGGTTCTTCCAGTCTGGTTGAGGTTATTGACCGTATTCTGGACAAGGGCGTGGTAGTTGACGCTTGGGTAAGAGTCTCTTTAGTCGGTATCGAGATTCTCGCGATTGAAGCCAGAGTCGTAGTGGCGTCCGTCGAGACTTACCTGAAGTATGCTGAAGCGATCGGTTTAACCGCAACAGCAGCGTAAGGATCAGGTCAAGAGGGGTTCTTGCCCGATCACCCTTATCCTGCGGAAGCAGGAAAAAGCGTGGTTAGCCAAGGAGTTCCTTCCAAAAGAGGAGTCTTCAAAGTGATGCCACGAGTCTTGGATCTAGAGAATGCCGCAGAAAAAGCCATTGCTTCATATGAGATAAGGATCGAAAGCGTAGGTGCCATGTTTGATAATGCGCATCAGATCCTTGACGACTTCCAGGAGACCTTTCTCGATCATAAAGAAGAGGGGCGAAAAATCAATACCGAACTTCGTGACGCCCTCGCTCACAACGAGCATTTAAGAAAAAAGGACTTTGATAGCATGACCCAGGGTGTTTTATCGGCTCTGGAAGAACGGGAAGCGGAAGTAAAGAATTTGTTAAAAGGTTATCTTAATCAACAAAGGGAAATGGTGCACACCCTGAGAGAGAATCTGGCTCAATTTAAAGATGCCCTCGCCAAAGGGGACGCCCAAAAGGTCAGAGAATTCCCGGAGATGCTTAAAGAGGCGCTTGCTAATCTGGATGCCAGAAAAGAAGAGGTCTCTTCCAAGCTGAAGGAGTTTCAGAAAGAACAGCAGGAGATACCAAAAGGGATTAAAGCTCTTTTGGCCAAAGGACGGAGTTTGAGGATCAAGGATCTTAAAGCCATGCTTCAGGGATTCAGGGCCCAGCATAAAGAACGCTTGGCGCAGCAGATAGAAAGACGAGAAGAGGTAAATAAACTGCTGGGACGGATCAAGGATAAAACGCCCGCGGTATTTCACCCCGTTTCCGCCAAAGACGGTACTGCCTCCGGCAGAAGAAATATAAAAAAGGCTGACAGGGAAAGTAAAATTTTTAACGGCGTCAACATAGCTGTAAAAAGAGATAATCGTGTAGAGGAAGAAGCGGAAAATTCAACAAAATAACAAAAGGGAGGGGATTGAAATGGGAATAGCGGATAGCATGAAAAGCATTACCGAAAACATCATCGGTTCTTATGATGTGCGAGTGAATGCGTTGAAAGATCTGGTCAGCGATACCCACAAAACTATCAAGGGTTTTGCCGTTGACAGAAAAGAGATGAGCGAGGAACAGTCAAAAAAATTGGCTGATTTTGTCAATGGTCTGGAAAAGAGCGTGGGCACCGCGCTCAAAGGATTTCAGGCCAGCCACAAAGAGATGAGCGCGGAGCAAGCGACGAGCTTGGCGGCTTTTGTTAAGTCCATAGCGAAGGATGTGGCCGCACAGTTAAAGGATGCCGCCGCGAAGTTAAAAGTTGTTCATGCGGACCGGGAAAAGATGTCGGAGGTGCTGAGAGCGTCTCTGGCGAAAGAGGTAAAAGAGATCAAGGGCTACACGCGAAAAAAACTAAAGGAATTCGGCGAGGCTCATACCGAGATGTCTGAGGCCTTAAAAAAGAGCTTGGCGAAATATGTCGGCGATATCGCCAGCGATGTC